>CAZUBS010000345.1:0-2947 GCA_964618595.1 uncultured Desulfohalobiaceae bacterium | reverse complement strand
CTATCAACTACACCTCTTCACTCACGGTCCCAAGTCTTGAGTATGACTCGGGAGCATTTTCTTCCCGGTCGTTTGGGGTATGTACCCTGCACACCATGCACCCCTACACCCTGAGGAGGCTGAGGCATGAAAAAGATCGTGTTGGTTGCGCTGTCCTTTGTGCTGGTCCTGGGCGTTTCCGCGGCCTGGGCCAAGGAGATCAAGATCGGGTTCAACATCCCCCTCACCGGCGACATCCCCGACGTGGGGCAGTCGTCCAAGAACGCCGCCGAGATGTACCGGAAAAACACCCCCACCATCCAGATCGGGGGCGAGACCTACAATCTCAAGTTCGTTTACGAAGACAACGAGTCCAAGGCGGAGTCCGCTGCCAAGGCCGTGACCAAGCTGATCACCGAGGAAGAGGTCCTGGGCATCATCGGACCGCAGTCTTCCAAGCAGGCCGTGCCCGCGGGCGGCGTGGCCAACAACTATGCCACCCCCATGATCAGCCCCTGGTCCACCAACCCCGACACCACCCTTGACCGGCCTTTTGTCTTCCGCGGCTGCTTTCTCGACCCCTTCCAGGGTCCGGTGGCCGCCAAGTTCGTGACCAATGAGCTGGGCGCCAAGAAGGCCGCCGTGCTCTACGACATCGCTTCAGACTACCCCAAGGGGCTGGCCGAGTTCTTCAAATCCGCCTTTGAGGAGATCCACGGGGCCGGCTCGGTGGTGGCCTTCGAGTCCTTCACCACCAAGGACGTGGACTTCTCCTCCCAGATGACCAGCATTGTCATGTCCGGGGCCGACGTCCTGTTCGTGCCGCAGTACTACAACGAGGTGCCCCTGATCGTGCAGGCTGCCAAAGAAATGGGCTGGAACAAGCCCATCATGGGCTCCGACTCCTGGGGCTCCGGCGACCTCATGGGCCTGTGCGGCGACGCCTGCAAGGGCTACTACTTCTCCACCCACTATGCCGCGGCCGGTGCCAAAGGCGCCACCAAGGCCTTCATCGACGACTACAAGGCCATGTACGGTGCCATCCCCGACGACGTGGCCGCCCTGACCTGGGACTCCCTGGGCCTGATGCTTAAGGCCATCCAGGATACCGGCAAGATGACCGGTGACCTGAAGAAGGACCGCGAGGCCGTCAAGGACGCCCTGGCCGGCATCAAGAACTTCCCCGGCATCACCGGCGAGATGACCTTCACCCCCGAGGGCGACCCCAAGAAGTGCGCCGTGGTGGTCAAGATCGACCAGGACGGCCAGTACAGCTTCTACGAGTCTGTTTGCCCGTAACTGCATCGGCCGGGCCGTGACCCCCAGCTTTTTCGGCTGAGGGCCGGGAACCCGCCAACATGCTCGCACAGCGGCGCGGCCCGGAGCGATTCAGCTCCGGGCCGTGACCGCCTCCGGAGTCAGCGCCATGACCGTTACCTTCTTGATGCAGAACCTGGTCAACGCCCTGCAGTGGGGAAGCTTCTACGCCCTCATCGCTCTGGGCTACTCCATGGTCTACTCCATCCTGATGCTCTTCAACTTCGCCCACGGGGACATCTTCATGGTCGGGGCCTACATCGGGCTCGGCGTAGCCACGGCGCTGCTGGCACTGGTCGGAACAGGCGCCGCCGCCTTCCTGCCGGGCTGGGGCATCCTGGTGCTGACCATCCTCATCTCCATGTTTCTGACCTCCTTCGTTGGCATCCTGGTGGAACGGGTGGGCTACCGCCCCCTGCGGGACGCCCCCAGGGCCTCCGCCGCCATAACCGGCCTGATGATCGGCATCATCCTGGAGACCGGAAACCTGCTCATCCTGGGCGGTCAACGCCTCAAGTTCCCCTCGCTCATCGAGTCGGTGCCCTACAACAACGGCGGCGTGTTCGTGACCAACAAGAAGATCATGATCGTGCTGGTCTCGGTCAGCCTGATGATCGCTCTGCACCAGTTCGTGAAACGCTCCAAGTGGGGCATGGCCATGCGGGCCATGGCCTTTGACTTCGTGGTGGTGCCCCTGGTCGGGGTGTCCATCAACAAGATCGCCGCGATGACCTTTGCCATTGGCTCGGCCCTGGCAGCGGCAGCGGGCATCCTCTTCGGCCTGGCCTACCCCGTGCTCGACCCCTACATGGGGGTGACCTTCGGCTGGAAGGCATTCGTGGCCGCCATCCTGGGGGGGCGGGGATCGATCATGGGGGCCTGCCTGGCCGGGTTCATGCTCGGGTTCATCGAGATCATGATCGTGCCGGTCATCCAGATCATGAACAACCTCTTTGCCCTGAACATCGGGTCAAACTTCCGCGACCTCATTGCCTACTCCATCATCCTGATCATCCTGGTCTTCCGGCCCCATGGATTGTTCGGCGAGCCCTACAGCGCCCGCCTGAGGTTGTAGAACCGTGTCCCCGAACGCGCAGGACGGAAACGAAATGGCCGACACCCATGTAATCACATCCACACCACAGGGCATAAAAGGCTTTCTGAACCTCTGGTTCGGCCGCACCCCTTTTCTGGGCTGGATCCTGGGCGGATTGCTGTGCGTGTGCATCGAGCTGGTGCTCGGGGCATGGTTGTCAGACGCCCTGGCACTGCCCCGGATGCCGGTGCTCTTTGGCATCCTGACCTTCTTCAAGGTCATTGCCATGCTGGTGAACACCGTGACCAAGGGGGACCCGTTCGTGGCCTCCCAGCTGCTGCACATTCCCGCTGCACTGGTCTATGTCTCCCTGATCTGGGCCATACCCCTGGCCCTGTTCTGCCGCTACACCGCCACGGCAGCCAACGCTTTCGTCACCGGCATGATGCGCATGCCCCTGGTGGTCAGCGCGGTCATCCACCTGGCCCTGCTCTACCTGGTCTTCCACCTCTGGTCGGGCATGAGCGACTACCGGCTCATCACCCCCAAGCTGATGCTCATTGCCGTGCTCCTGCCCCTGCGCCTGAACATCATCAACGGCTACATGGGCGGGTT
>CAZUBS010000344.1:0-2950 GCA_964618595.1 uncultured Desulfohalobiaceae bacterium | reverse complement strand
CTGGGGAACTTGAGGTGCAGGGTGAACTGATCCCTTCCCGCCCGGATGGACAGCCTGGTGGTGCGGTCGGCCAGAAACTCCCGGACAGCAGGGGCGTCCATGCCCGGCACACCCCTGGAAAGCCCCCTGGCGGCCAGGGCTGCCAGACCCGCCTGGTCCTTGTCCAGGAGCAGGTTTCCTCCGGGCCAGGTCAGGGTCAGGGCGGTGTAGGGAAGGGTGTCGTCAGGGATGAGTGCCAGGCTGGCCCCGCCCCCCAGGTCGAAGAGCTCGGGTTGACCCGGTGTGGTCTTGGCCGCGGGTTCTTCCTGCGCTGCCGCTTCCTCCGGCCAGAGCTCGGGGATCTTTTTGAGGAAGATGTCGCCCTCCCGGGGCAGTGCTTCCGGCAGGACCATGCTCACACACAGCTTCGAGGGGCTGAAGTGCGTGTCGATCACGTCCTGCAGCTCGCTCCTGTCCACCCGGCGGAGGTGGTGCAGGTACCTCTGCTCGGCCTGCACCCCGTTCTCGTAGAACTGGAAGTACCCCAGCTTGGAGGCCAGACCGGACAGGGTTTCCTTGGTCTGGAAAAGGGAGTCCTCGATGTTCAGCTTGGCCCGGTCCAGCTCCTCGTCAGTGAAAACCGAGGCCTCAAGGGAGGCCAGCTCCTGCAGCAGCTCACTCCAGAACGGTTCCAGCCTGTCCGGGTCGAGCTGGGCGTTGAGATAGAGCATCCCCCCCCGCTCCAGCAGCAGCGGGGAGACTGAAATCTCGTCCACCAGCTTGCTGTCGTACTTGAACTTCCTGTAGAACCTGGAGGTCTTGTCCCCGCCAAGCATCTGGGCCAGGACCTCGATGGCCTGCTCACTTCCCGAAAGAATCCCTGGCATTGGCAGGCCCACGGACAGGTGCACCTTCTTCCAGGGGCCGGACTCGATGTGCAGCTGCGGCCCGGGCCCGGTCTCGCGCAGCTCCCAGGGCTCGGCAGGGCCGAACCGGCCCCTGTTCTCAAGGCCCCCGAACTGCTTCCCCACCTCCTGGAGCACCTGCCCGGACTGCACATTGCCGCAGACCACGAGCAGCATGCCCTGCGGTTGATAGAGCCGGTCCAGGTAGGCCTGGATGTCCTCTCGTGAGATTTCGGCCAGGGTCTCCCTGCTGCCGATCACCGGCCGGGCATACCCTGTATCCGGCCAGACCAGGGGCTGCAGGGCCTGGAAGACCACCCGGCCGGGGTTGTCCTCGTTGCGTTCCAGCTCCGACAGGACCACGCTCTTCTCCTGCTCCAGCTCCTGGGGATCCAGGGTCATGCCGAAGATCATGTCCTTGAGCACGTCCAGCCCCAGAGCCCAATTGTTGGACGGAAGATCCACGATATAGACGGTCTGGTCGAAGCTCGTGCCCGCATTGAGGTACCCGCCGGCACTTTCGATCTCCCTGGCGATCTGCCCGGGCTGCCTCGTCTCGGTTCCCTTGAAGACCATGTGCTCCAGAAGATGGCTGATCCCGGATTCCTCCGGGGTCTCGTAGGCAGACCCGGCATGGACGAACAGACGCATGGACACCAGTGGAAACCGGTGGTCCTCCTGAATGAGGACCTTCAGGCCGTTGGGCAGCACGGTGAGCTCGGCCGCCTGGGAGGCGAAGGCGCTCGTGGACCCAGTGGACATGGTTGCCAGCATTGCCAACACTCCAAGACAGTAGCATGTTTTTCGAATCATGATCCCCTCGCACAACCGGGAGTTGATTCCAGGGACCCGGGGCAAAGCACCCGGGGAGAGGAAGGAGCGGGGAGCTCCGGGGGTCGTGTCACTGCCGCACCGGGCAACAGCGGCAAACAAAAAGGCAAAGCGGGATAAACACCCCGCTTTGCCTTTGCGTCACTATGCACTTGCTTCCCCGGCTCATGTCTCGCAGGCGTCTGAACCAAGGCAGTAGTTCTTGACGAAACGGCCCACCTGGACCCCGAAATAGACACACTCCACACCCTCGAGGCAACGCTTGGCATCCTCGGGGTCGATATGGGTAGACAGGGAGTCGTCCCCCTTGGTGAAGGTCGCGAGCCAGGCATTGGTCTCTTCGTCAAACTTCACGTCCAGGTCGATGCCGTACTTTTCGATCTCCGGATGCATCTCCCTGAGCTTGGCCTCCAGAGCCTTGCTGTCCACAGTCATGCTCGTCCTCCTTTCAAGTTACCCGCAGTTCCGCCTTTTTGCTCTCCCGCTGAAAATAGCACCCCGCCCTGTGCAGCGCAAGGTCCCTCTGGTTCCACCAGCCCCGACCGACCCACGATCCGCTCCAGACCGCCCTGCTCCTCGCCCTCCATCCACTGCTTGACCTTGACCAGGTGGAAGTCCTTGAGAGAACTCTGCTGGTCCACGCTGCGCACGATCACCAGCGGGCTGAGGTAGTCCGGCTCCCAGGCCAGCCTGAGGCCGACGCGCTGCTGATCGATGGTGCTCACTTCCTTCAGGAAGGAGCGCACGTCCTTGCGGCGCAGGCCTTTCCGGGTCTCCCTGTCGATCCAGAGGTGCTCGAGCTGCATGGCCCCCTCCCACGCCGCAAGCCCACTGCTTCCGGGTCGGCGGTAGGTCAGGCAGAAATCCTCCGCCACGGCCTGGGGCTGCCTCCTGCCCATCCCCAGCCGCTCGATCCGCTCCAGCACGAGCCCCCCGGGCAGCTGGGCGTTGATCGCGGGGAGCAGCCCAGCCGGGTCGGACTCCTCGCGCAGATAAATGTTCAGCCACTCCTCGAGGCTGCCCACCCCAACCGGCAGGGCGCGGCCGAATGACATCAGGGGCAGGGGGTGGAACCCGCTGGAAAATGTCATGGCCATCTTGGCGCGGCGGAAAGCGCGCTCGAAGATGCGCTGCAACTCGAGCTGGCTCAGGTAGGCGGCCGGGCCTGTCTTGGCGTACCAGAGCCGGAGGTGGTCGGCCTTGGTGTCCAGCCGCTCCCGCCCGGGCGCCTGCTC
>CAZUBS010000343.1:0-2974 GCA_964618595.1 uncultured Desulfohalobiaceae bacterium | reverse complement strand
CAACTCGCCAGGCTGTATTCAAACCGTTTTTGCCCCGGTCACTCCCCGGGGTTGGACTCCCTGGACTTGACCGTTTCCCAGAGGACGTTCATGGCCGCCAGGTCGAGCGCCTCGAGGGTGGTTCCCTGCTCCCGGGCCAGCCGTTCCATGGCCGCAAACCGGCGCAGAAACTTCTGGTTGGCCGTGTCCAGGGCCGCGTTGGCCTTGAGGCTGTTGCGCCGGCCGTGCTCGACCAGGGCAAACAGGTAGTCCCCGAACTCCTCCTCCTGCCGTGCGGCATCTTCGGAAGCCCTGGCCTCGAGCCACTCCTGCCACTCCCCGGCCAGGTGCTCCTCCTGGGACTGGTCGGTTTCCCAGGTGAAGCCCACCCGCGCGGCCTTGGAGTTGATCCGGTAGGCCTTGAGCATGGGGGGGAGGCTGGGGGGCAGGGAGTCGAACAGGCCGCCGGGGGCATCCTCTTCCCCACCCGTTTTTTCCCCGGCCTTGATGCGCTCCCAGTTCTGCAGGAGCTCATCCCGGCCGCTGACCTCGGTTTCCCCGAACACGTGGGGGTGTCGCCGGATCATCTTGGCGGCATTGCTGCTCAGGACCTCCTCCAGGGTCAGCAGCCCCTGGCGTTCCAGGAGGGTGACCACGAAGTACAGGAGAAAGAACACGTCCCCGAGCTCCTCCCTGACCTCCGGGAGGTTGTCGGCCCTGATGGCGTCGACCAGCTCGAAGGTCTCCTCCACCAGGTAGTCGCAGAGGCTCCTGGGGGTCTGCTCCCTGTCCCAGGGGCATCCGGTTGGTGAAAGCAGCTTTTCCAGCACGGACAGGATGGGGTTTGCGCGTTCAGTCACTCGGCAGGGTCCTGTGTCTTTTCCCGGCGTTTTTCCTCGATCCACTCACCCTCCCAGGCCTGGCGAAGGTCGCTGCCTTTTTCGGTCATCTTCTGCCTGAGACCGTCAGGGAGGTAGAGGGTCAGGACACGGGTCGCCCTCTGGAGGAAAGGGGAGAGGTTGGAGTTGATGAGAATCCCGGAACGGGGGGGGAGAAAGGCTGTCAGCACCAGCAGGACCAGGCAGCTTATGAGCACGCCCTTGAGCAGGCCGAACAGCCCCCCCATGAAGCGGTCCAGGCCGCTGAGCCCGCCGGCCGCGAGAAGCTTGCGCAGCACCGCGCTCAGCAGGATGATGGCCAGGACCACGGACAGGAAAACGATGGCGTAGCTCGCCACCTGCGCGTACAGGGGCGTGGTCAGCACCGGCTGGATGTGGGGCAGGAGCCGCGGGGCATAGGCATTGGCGGCCAGGAAGCCGACCACCAGCCCCGCAAGGGAAGCCAGCTCGCGGACCAG
Source organism: uncultured Desulfohalobiaceae bacterium (assembly GCA_964618595.1). GTDB lineage: Bacteria > Desulfobacterota > Desulfovibrionia > Desulfovibrionales > CAZUBS01 > CAZUBS01. Next base: position 1,638 of record CAZUBS010000343.1, on the reverse strand, counting down.
GCCGCGGAAGCATCCCTTGACGCCTGCGACGGCTATGATGACGAGGAACAGGGTGTCCAGCCAGCTCATGATCGTGTATCGGTCCTGTTGCCGCCGGTGGCGGTCGGGTGTACAGGGGGGCGACCCAGCCCGGAGGTACCGTCAAGACATTCCGGGGATTTGTCAAATCCGTTCGAAAACAGCGCGTGACTTTTGACCGCACGCCTTGACAGGCCGTGGTATCGTTACAACTTGACAGGTTGGTCCGTCGTTTTTAGCCTAAGCAATTCAGAAAGAAAATAAGGAGTAGCACCAATGGCTTATGAAGTTCGTCTCGTGAAGTTGATCAACGGGGACATGGTCCTTGGGAAGTGGGACGAGGAGGGCGGCCTCATCAAGGAGCCCGCCCTGTTGCAGATGGTCCCCACCCAGCAGGGGGGCATGCAGATGATGCTGCTGCCCTTCGGGTACCCCTTTGATGTGGAGATGAGCGGGGAGATCGATCAGAAGCACATCCTCTACGAGTACCAGAACGTGCCCGAAGAGCTGAAGAACAAGTATTTCGAAGCCACGAGCAACCTGACCATCTCCTCCCCCGGCGACCTGAAGAACCTCCAGAACCTTGCCGGCGGCGCGCAGGGCGGCGGCAAGATCGCAGACATCGGCAGCCTTTTGAAGAAGTAGGCGTGGTCGCCTGGAAAGTGTTCCAGCCCTTCCCAGCCAACAGGAGGAACCGGCAAGAGGCTTCTTTTGCCGGTTCCTTTTCTTTGCATGCGTGACATCCTGCCCCTGATCCAGAAGCCGAGCCACTACCTCGGCACGGAGGTCAATGCCGTGCACAAGCGTGACGGCGAGGTGCGCCTTCGCGTGGCGCTGGCCTTTCCCGACCTCTACGAGGTGGGCATGGCCTACGTGGGCCAGCGGATCCTCTACAACCTGGTCAACCAGAGAAAGCACTGGTGGGCCGAGAGGGTCTTCGCCCCGGGGCCGGACGTGGCAGCCGTCATGCGCGAGCACTCCACGCCGCTGTGCACGCTCGAGTCGGACACCCCCCTCGCACAGCTCGACGTCGTGGCCTTCAGCCTGACCCACGAGCTGTGCTACACTACAGTCCTGCACATGCTCGACCTGGCCGGGATCCCGTTTCGGGCAGCCCACAGGGGCGGGGAGTGGCCCCTGATCATCGGCGGCGGGGGCATGGCCTTTCAGCCGGAGCCCGTGGCCCCCTTCTTCGACCTGCTGGGGGTCGGCGACGGTGAGGAAGTCCTGCCCGAGGTGCTCGAGCTGGTCGACAGGGCCAGGGAGCAGGGGTGGACCAAGGCACAGTGCCTGGAATCGATGCAGGGCCGCAAGGGGATCTACATTCCCGCCGGGCAGGAGCCAAGCGCAACCACGCAGGTCACCAGGCGGGTGGCGCCCGACCTGAACCGCATCGACTACCCCACCAGGCAGGTGGTGCCTTTCGGCAAGGTCGTCCACGACCGCTACAGCCTGGAGATCGCCAGGGGGTGCACCCGCGGCTGCCGCTTCTGCCATGCCGGCATGGTCTACCGCCCGGTGCGGGAGCGCGGCCTCCTGGTCCTGGACGCTCTCCTGTGCCGGGGTCTGGACCAGACCGGCTTCGAGGAGGCCGCCTTCCTTTCCCTTGGCCAGGGGGAC
>CAZUBS010000342.1:0-2981 GCA_964618595.1 uncultured Desulfohalobiaceae bacterium | reverse complement strand
ATTGCCGAGCGCTACAGCCTCGACATCGAGGTGGTCAACCGCAGGGTGGACCCCACCTTCGCCTTCATGACCCTGGACAAGGACGGCAAGGTGCGCATGGACTGCTCCTCGCCCTACGCCATGGCCGGGCTCATCAGCCTCAGGGACCGGTTCGACGTGGCCTTTGGCAACGACCCCGACAACGACCGCCACGGCATCGTCACCCCCCGGGCAGGGCTGATGAACCCCAACCACTTCCTGTCCGTGGCTGTCTGGTACCTGTTCCAGAACCGGCCCCAGTGGACGGCGGATACGGCCGTGGGCAAGACCGTGGTCACCAGCGCCATGCTCGACAGGGTGGCCCTGGACCTCGGCCGGGCCGTGGTCGAGGTCCCGGTCGGCTTCAAGTGGTTTGTAACGGGCCTGCTGGACGGCTCGCTTGGCTTTGGCGGCGAAGAGAGCGCCGGGGCCTCCTTCCTGCGCAAAAACGGCACGGTCTGGACCACGGACAAGGACGGCATCGTCATGAACCTGCTGGCCGCTGAGATCACAGCCAGAACCGGACAGGACCTGGCCGAGCTCTACTCAGGGCTGGAGGACAGGCTGGGGAAATCCTTGTACAGGCGCATCGACGCCCCTGCCACTGCGGCACAGAAGGCCCGGCTGAAGAAGCTTTCCCCGGACATGGTCACGGCCTCGACCCTGGCCGGGGAGGAGATCTCCTACATCCTGACCAGGACCCGGGGCAACGACGCACCCATCGGGGGGTTGAAGGTGGGCACAGAGAACGGCTGGTTCGCGGCCCGCCCTTCCGGCACCGAGGACATTTACAAGATCTACGCCGAGAGCTTCAAAGGGGAGGGGCACCTGCAGGAGTTGCTGGACGAGGCCCAGGGCATTGTCAATGCCGCTCTGGCGTGACCCTGGCCGTTGTCTTGAAAAAACACCTCTGCACCCGCGGCCATGGCCTGATGCAGCAGGCCGTCACCCTGCGGGCAGGTGGTCGGAAAGCATGGCCTCGGCCTGGGCCACGGTCTGCTCTGCGGGTGCTTCCTGGCCACTCAGCTCAGCCATGACTGGCTGCAGCTGGGAAGGCTCGCACCCGCAAAGCCGCTTCAGGACGGCCCGCGCCTTGTCCGGCTTGTTCATCCTAAGCAGCACAAGGCCCAGCCCAAGGGCTGCAAAGCCGTGCTCCCGGCTGGCACGAAGCACCCTTTCAAACTCTATCTTGGCATGGAGATAGCGGCCCTTGCGGTACAAGCAGTACCCAAGCCTGCACCGGACCGGGACATCCTCTGGATTGGCCTTGACGTGTTGGTCGAACTGCTGGGCAGCAGTGTCGAAATCCCCCTCTTCAAGGGCCTGGTTTCCCTGCCTGAGGAGGGAGACGGGCGCTGTGGCGCGGGGCTTTGCCCCTTGTATTGGGTCTGGTTCGCACCGGAGGCGCCGCATGGGACCGAGAAGAAAGTCGCGCCTGGAGGGATTGTCCGGTTTGCATCGCTCTGACATGGCTGCTCCTGTGCTGCAGGGGTTCTCCCAGCCAATGTCATGGAACCCCGCCCGAGGTCAATGCCGCTGTATGCACGGCCTGAACCGGGACTGCCCGCGTGCGTCTGCCGGCATCCCATACCCCGGGCTCCTTTCAGCTCAGGAGCGCTGGTCGAAGCTGACGATCCTGCCCTTGGCATTGTAGAGCACGGCTTTTGGCATTGCTTCCGCACTCTGTCCACGGGGAACCGTCCGTTGTCCCTGACGGCTCAAAAAATCCCGCTGCCACGAGGGTTCACGATCGTCCCTCTGGTCCTTGACCTCGGAATCCCTGCGCTGAACGCGCCGGTAGAGGCCGGAGAAAAGCTCTTCCTGCCGCTCCTGCACGGAGATTTTGAAAAGGTGTGACGGATCCATGTGCTCCTGCTCCCTGGACTTTTCAAAACCCATTCCGTTACATATTCGGCTGAAAGCTGAAAATATTTAACGGGCGTTGAAAAGTCCCCCCCCGGAGCAATCATGTACCTTCTGCATTGCCCGCAAATGGCCTCCCTGGCAGAAAAGCTGGTCGGGCGGACCCCCGGGCTTTTCCCCGCGACCGTGCGCTGGGAGCATTTCGACGACGGCTTTCCCAAGCTGACCATCGAGAACACCGACACCCTGCGCAACCAGGACATCGCCTTTCTGGCCAGCTTCGACAACCCCGGGGAAATATTCCGTCAGCTGTCGGCCATTTACGAAATCCCCCGCTACGGGGTACGTTCCTTCAAGGTCGTCCTGCCCTACTACCCCACCGGGACCATGGAGCGGGTCGACCAGGACGGGCAGGTGGCAACGGCAGCGACCCTGGCCAAGATGCTCTCCCAGATCCCCCTGACCATATCCGGCCCCACCCAGGTCATCATCTACGACATCCACGCCCTGCAGGAACGCTTCTACTTCTCAGACCAGGTCTCCCCACGTCTGGAAACGGCCATGCCCCTGCTCCTCAAACGCCTGGAGCAGGAAAGCGACCTTGCCGTGGCCTTTCCCGACGACGGGGCTGTGAAGCGGTTTTCCAGACACTTTCCCCACCTGCCGCAGATCGTCTTTCAGAAGGTTCGGAAGGGGCGGCAGCGCAGCGTGACCATCAAGGAAGGCAACCCCGGTGGCCTTCACGTGATCATCGTGGACGACCTGGTCATGACAGGCGGCACCCTGCTCAAGTGCCAGGAACTGCTGCTTGCGAAAGGCGCCGCACGGGTCAGCGCCTTCGTCACCCACGGGATCTTCCCGAAAGAATCCTACCGCAACTTCTCCCCCCATGGCTTTGCCAGGTTCTGGATGACCGATTCCTGTCCGGTCATGGCCGGCCATCTGGACGGCACTCCGCCCTTCGAGGTCCTCTCCCTTGCACCCCCCCTGTCTGCGCTGCTGCAACCGGGGGGATGAAGCTCCTTCAGGGGTTTTGTCGGGATAAAGTCAGGACAGGGCCCTTTTCGGGGACAGGTTGAACTTGAGGCAGTAGGCCCTTA
>CAZUBS010000341.1:0-2993 GCA_964618595.1 uncultured Desulfohalobiaceae bacterium | reverse complement strand
CGTTGATGATGCGCTTGACCTCCAGGCCGGCAATGCGGCCCGCGTCCTTTGTGGCCTGGCGCTGGCTGTCGTTGAAGTAGACCGGGACGGTGATCACGGCCTCGGTGACCTTTTCGCCCAGGTAGGCCTCGGCGTCGCTCTTGAGCTTGCCCAGGAGCATGGCCGAAATTTCAGGCGGGCTGTACTTCTTGCCCGCAACCTCGACGTAGGCGTCGTTGTTGGCCCCGGCCACGATCTTGTAGGGGGCGTGCTTCTTCCACTCCTGGATCTTGGGGTCCTCTGCCTTGCGCCCCATGAGGCGCTTGATGCCGAAAACAGTGCGCTCGGGATTGGTCACGGCCTGGCGTTTGGCAATGTTGCCCACCAGTCGCTCCTTGTCGGTGAAGGCGATGATGGAGGGTGTGGTCCGACCCCCTTCGGGGTTGTTGACGCACTTGGCCTCCTTGCCCTCCATCACATAGACGCAGCTGTTGGTCGTTCCTAAGTCAATTCCAATGATTTTGCCCATGTCCTCATCTCCTCTTCGCTTCAATAAAAGAATTCAATCAAAAAAAATCAATCGGGTTCAATTGATTGCGTGCAATGGGGATAAGTAAGCCGATATTCGGGGCTGTAAAGAGGGAGATCGTGAATTTATTCGCACTTTTTGCTGACCAGGACCTTGGCCGGCCTGATCAGGCGATCCTTGAGCCTGTAGCCTTTCTGCATCAGCTGGCAGACCAGCCCGACATCGATGTCCGCCCGCTCCTCCTCGCCAACGGCCTCGTGCCATTCAGGATCGAAGGTTTCTCCCTCCGCACCCACCGGCTCCAGCCCGTATCGGGACAGCACGTCGAGAAAAATTTTCAGGGTCATCTGCACCCCGACCAGGAGGTTTTTGCACTCCTCTGACTCGGATCCGTGCACCAGGGCCAGCTCCAGATTGTCCACCACCGGGAGCAGGTCCTCGATAAGAGCCTCGTTGGCGTACTTGCACTGCTCCTCCTTTTCCCGGGCCAGCCGTTTCTTGTAGTTCTCGGCATCCGCCAGGGCGCGCAGCATCTCGTTCTGCTTTTCCCGGAGCTGCTCGCACTCCGGGCAGACGCGCTCCCTGCAGAGGCGCTCGAGCTCCTGCTCATCGAGCTCGGCAGCGTCCGGGCGTTCCCCCTGTGAGCGGTCCGACAGGTTCTCTGCCTGCGGGTCGGACCGGGGCCCTCCCTCGTTCTTGCTTGGGACCATGCATTCCTCCTCGAATTGGTTCCGCTCTACTCAAAGCGGTTCTTGAGCATCTGACTAAGTATGCGGGCGGTGAAGTCAACCACCGGCAGCACCTTGGCGTAATCCATGCGCATGGGCCCGAAGATGCCCACAACCCCCAGGGTGGAGTCCTCGCTGCGGTAGGGAGAGGAGATCATGGACCAGGGCTTGTGCTCGCCCCAGTCGAGCTCCTTGCCCAGCACGACAGTCGCGCCCTGCCTGGTGGAGACCTTGTCCAGCAGCTCCAGGAGTCGCGAGCGTTCTTCCAGGATCTCCAGGAGCTCGCGCATGCTGGCCATGTCGGCAAACTCCGGCTGGTTGAGGATGTGCAGGGTGCCGTCCACGAACAGCTCGGGCTGGTCCTCGGTGCGCAGGGTCTGGTGCATCAGGGAGTAGGCCTTGCGGTACAGGGCGTTGAAGCGGCGTCGGGTGTGGCGGATCTCCCTGAGCACGGCCCGCCGGACTTGAGACAGGGTGTGACCCCGGAAGGTCTCGTTCAGGTAATTGGAGAAGCGGATCAGGTCGTCGGCGCTGGTGGCCTTGTCCACCTCGACCAGCTTGTTCTGCACCAGCCCCCCCTGAAAGACCATGATGGCCATGACCAGCCCGGGCCGGACCATGATGAAGTCGATCTGGTGCCACCTGGCCACGTCCTGCTGCGGGGCGAGCACCATGCTGACCTGCTTGGAAAAGGAGGACAGCAGCTTGGAGGCCTGCCTGAGGATGTCGCTCAGCTCCAGGCCGGCCCGGCTCAAAAAGGAAGCAATGGCCTGCTGCTCCTGCTCTGAGAGAGGGTCGAGCTTGAGCAGGGAGTCCACGTAGAAGCGAAAGGCAATGTCGGAAGGGATCCTGCCGGCGGATGTGTGGGGCTGCTCCAGGTAGCCCTTCTCGGTCAGGTCGGCCATGATGTTGCGCATGCTGGCCGGGCTGAGCTTGAGCCTGGAATGTTTGGCCACGGTCCGGGACCCCACGGGTTCTGCCGAGGCTATGTATTCCTTTACAATGGTCTGGAGGATTTCTTGTTCGCGTTCAGTGAGCTGCATTGGTCACCCCGCTGGCACTCTCTTTTCCTGAGTGCTAAAGCGGGTAGCAACGACCAGGGCCGCTGTCAAGGTCGGGGAATCGAGCCAAGGGCCGGGAAGCCTTGTCAGTCGCGGAAAATGTAATCGCGCAGTGATTGGAGCCAGGCCCGGGGTTTGACCCCGGTAACCGTGGTGAGCTTGGATGTATCCAGCACGGAGTACCCGGGGCGCTCGGCTTTTTGCGGGAAGTCGGAGGAGGGGATGGGGAGCACCCGGCAGGTCAGCCCGGCCTGGTGCACGGCCTCGTTGGCCAGCTCGCACCAGCTGGCCTGGCCGGAGTTGACTACATGAAAGATCCCCGTTGCCCCGCGTTCGACGAGCTGCAGGGTGTGCTCGGCCACATCCAGGGTGTAGGTGGGGGAACCCACCTGGTCAAAGACCACGGTCAGCCTTTCCCGGGTTGCGGCCAGCCCCAGGATCTTGTGCACGAAGTTTGTTTTCCAGGGGCCGAACAGCCAGGCCGTGCGCAGGATGAGCAGCTGGTCCAGACCCGAATCCCGGAGCGCCTGCTCCCCGGCGAGCTTGGTCCTGCCGTACTCGCACTGGGGGTTGGGCTGGTCCTCGGTGGTGTAGGGGACGTCGCGGCGCCCGTCGAAAATAAAGTCGGTGCTGTAATGCACCAGGGGCACCCCTGCGGGCTTGAGCACCCTGGCCAGCCGGGCGGGAAAGGTCCTG
>CAZUBS010000340.1:0-2995 GCA_964618595.1 uncultured Desulfohalobiaceae bacterium | reverse complement strand
AGAGGTTGCTTTCCGAGGCCATACACGGGCAGGGATGTCACTGCCACGCGCTTGGGAAAGAGACACCAGTGGACGATGTGTACTGGAACGACCGCATCTTCAGCGATATTCCCTCTCATTGGGTCGACAAGGCCCTTCTCCCGGGGAGGAAAGCGGCGTGAGGGTTCTCGAGCCGGGCCAGCACAAGCTCAACGAAATGGCCAGGGAGATCCGGACCCACGACCGGGAGAGCGGACACTTCCCCGTGGTCCGGGCAGGCTTTCTGGGCAACTTCACCCTGGACCTTCTTCTCACCGCGTTCAGGTATGCCTGTTACAGCGATGGGTTGCGCCCCGATCTCAGGGCCTTCAGCGGGGAGGATGTGCTGCAGGCCATCATGCAGGAGGAGAACAACCTGCTCGACGAGACCCTTGACCTCGTCTGTCTCTGCCTGAGAAGGGAACCCCTGGGGCTCTCCCCGTTTTACGATCCCGGCAAAGAGGCTGGAGAGGAAGGGGGGGAGGCCAGAGCCCTCCAGTTTCTGAAGAGCTGCCTCCTGGGGGTGCGGCAGCGCACCCGGGCCCCGATCCTGATACACAACTTCGACGTTCCGGTTCATTCCGCAGCCGGGATCCGGGATCTGCGCAGCCGCGACGGCTGCATCAACCGCGTGCGACAGCTGAACCTGTCGCTGGTCGATCTGGCCGCGGGACTCGATGGGGTCCACCTGATCGACATAGACCTGCTCCAGTCCAGGCTTGGAAACAGCGGCCTGCATGATCGCAGATTCTGGCACTTGGGGCGTTCGCCCTACACTCCGGTTGCGGCTCAGCTCATCGCATCCGAGACGATGCGCGCGGTCCGCTCCCTGACGGGCAGGGCCAGGAAGTGCCTGGTCCTGGACTGCGACAACACCCTGTGGGGGGGCGTTGTGGGAGAGGTCGGGAGCCAGGGCATCCAGCTTGGCGGGGAGTACCCGGGGGCGGCCTATCAGGAGTTCCAGCGGGCCGTCCTGGCCCTGCACGACATCGGGGTGGTTCTGGCCCTGTGCAGCAAGAACAACGAGGCAGACGTGCTCGAGATCCTGGAGCGACATCCCGAGATGGTGCTCAGGAGTGAGCACTTCGTGGCCATGCGCATCAACTGGCAAGACAAGGCCGCCAACCTCATGGAGATCAGTCGGGAGATCAACCTGGGGCTGGACAGCTTTGTCTTTGCGGACGACAGCAGGTTCGAGGTTGGCTTGGTCGACAGGCTGCTGCCGCAGGTAGCCACCCTGCTCCTTCCTGACGACCCGGCCCGGTACGTGGACGCATTGCTCACCCCGGGGGTTTTCGACAGTCTCGAGTTTTCCGGGGAGGACAAAAGCCGCAATGCCATGTACCGTGCCGAAGCGCAGCGCAAACTGGCCATGCGCCAAAACGCCCATGCCACGGTCGAGGATTTCTACCGCGATTTGCACATGAAAGTCAGGATCGATGATGCCGACGACATGAGCAGCCCCAGGATCGCGCAGCTCACCCAGCGTTCGAACCAGTTCAACCTGACCACGGTTCGCTACAGCGAGACAATGATCCGGGAGCTGGTAGAAAGCGACGTGGCAGTGGTGCGGGGTCTGCGTCTCAGTGACAGTTTCGGAGACCTCGGCCTGGTCGGGGTGAGCGTGTTGCGATGCAACGGACCTGACTGCGTCATCGAAGCTTTTCTCTTGAGCTGCAGGGCACTGGGGCGTGGGGTGGAACGGGTCCTTCTCAAGGATTGTGAGATCATGGCCAGGAAGCTTGGGCTCAATAGGCTCGCCGGAAGCTATATCCCCTCGTCCAGGAACATGCAGGTGAAGGATTTTTTTGACAGGAACGGTTTTGTCCTGCTGGGGACAGACCCTGACGGGACGCAGCGGTACCTCAGGGAGCTGACCCGGCCGTTGAAATGCCCGGAACACTTCACTGTGGCATCGGATATCTGGGATGGCCGGGAGGCCTCCCTGGAGGAAGCTTTTTCAAGGGGGCGGAGCTGAACCATGGCTTTGAAACAGGGAGCGGGGGAAAAAGAGCCGCGCTACTCCGTGGTTGTCCCGGTCTACAGAAGTGCCGGCACCCTAAGGGAGCTCCACCAGAGAGTCGGTGCGGCGCTCGACGGCCTCCAGGGTGGGTTTGAGCTGATCCTGGTCGAGGACTGCGGCGGCGACGACAGCTGGGCTGTCATGCAGGAGCTGCGCAGCAAGGACAGTCGGGTCAAAATCGTGCGGCTGGCCCGGAATTTTGGACAGCACAACGCCCTTTTGTGCGGCTTCACCCTTGCCCGGGGAGAGTATGTCGTCACCATGGACGACGACCTGCAGAACCCTCCGGAGGTGATTCTAAAGCTCATCCAGGCCATCTCCACGGGGGACCTGCACGTGGTCAACGGCGTCCCCCGGAAGAGGCAGCACCCCCTGGTCCGCAACATGGGCAGCCTGGTTCACAATCTGGTGCTTTCATCCGGCGCCGGGGGGAAGGGGGTTTCGCTGAGCAGCTTCCGCGTCATCAGAAAACCGATCGTGGACGCCCTGCTGCGCATGCAGGGTCCCAACCCGGCCATCGGCCTGATGCTGCTCAAGGTGACCGCACGGATCGGTTCGCTTGAGGTGGCCCACCACGAGCGGCGTGAAGGCACCAGCACCTACACCCTGCGCAAGCTGGTCAGGCTCTTTTCCTTCGGGCTGCTCTACCACAGTGACCTGCCCCTCAAAGGTATTTTTTTCCTGGGACTGGGGAGCCTTGCCCTGAGCATGGCCCTGGGGTTTTATTATCTGGTTTTGTCCCTGGCCGGAACCATCACCGTGAGCGGGTTCACGACCCTGGTCCTGTTGATCCTGTTCTTTTCCGGCACCGTGATGCTCTCGCTGGGCGTGCTGGGGGAGTTCGTGCGGCGTATCCTCCAGGAGGTCCGGGGGACGCCCCCTTACGTCATCAAAGATCTGGACGTGTAGAAAATGCATAAAATCGCCCTGGTCGGCTCCTGAGAGTTGTGCCGC
>CAZUBS010000339.1:0-2999 GCA_964618595.1 uncultured Desulfohalobiaceae bacterium | reverse complement strand
CACGGATTCGGCTGGGCATGAATGCCCACGGCCTCCAACATGTACGCTGACCACGTACTCTTGAACCGGATGAAAAAAAGGCCCTGCCGGGTGGCAGGGCCTCGATTGCGGGGAGATGCGCTGGTTCAGAATATGTAGCTGGCACCGATCGACCCCGTCCACATCTCCATGTCGTCGGTGTCCAGGTTGGGTCCGGCATCGGCCGGGGTCATGCGGTTGTCTGGGTAGGAAAACCTGTCCAGGTACTTGTATCCTACCCCTACCGACCCGAAGAATCGCTCCGTGAAGCCCAGCAGGATCCTGAGATCAGCGCCGATCTCGTAGTTCCAGTAATGGTCGCTGCCATCGGCATCCAGGCTGAAATCGTCGAGCGGGGCAGCCATGGTGGACCTGACGTGCTGGTCTGAGTCGAAATCAACATCCGTGTAGCCGGGCTTGATCGACCCGCCCAGGCTGAGGGCGGTCTTTTCCGTCAGCTGCTGGACCAGCTCCACGCCGAGGATGGCGTAGGTCCGCTCGGTCTCAACTTCCTGACGCCAGGAGGATGAGGTTGCGGCCATTCCCGGCACCTCGGCCCTGGCCTTTAGGTCGTAGTCCGACTGATGATATCCCAGACCGCCGCTCCCGAAGAAGGTGAAGGTGCCCAGCCGGTTCTCCGCCTGAAAGCAGGGGTGCCGGTAGAGCACCTCCAGGCTGTACCGCTTGTACTCCTCGTCGTGGTGGATGTTCATTCCGGCCGGCCCGAAGGTCAATGCGCTCAGCCCACCAAAGTCCTCCTGCAGCATGATCGAGGTGTCGGGTCCGCCCGGAAGGACCGCGTCCCGGCCGCTGTCGTCAGCATACACATACCCAAAGGAAACCCCGATGGACGGGCTGGCCGTAACAGGCGGCTCGCTGGTCAGGGTGCCGTCGTCTTTCAGGTAGGACATCAGGGAGAGGCCGAAGGTATAGCCGTTGAGATCATCGGAGCTCTTTCCCGCAAAGGCGCTGGTCCCGCCAGCCGTGGCAGTGCCAAAGCCTGAAGAGGGCACATCCATCTGCACCACGCCCAGCTCCGCGCCCAGCGCCACGGCCCCGGGGGTTGGCTCTGCCGCCGCTTCGCTGACACCCGGCTCTGCCGCTGTGGCTGGAACCTCCGGAGCGGGCCGATCCGCCGTCACATCCGGCTCTGCTTCCTCGGGAGCCGCGGCCGAAGGCGCCTCTTCCCTTTCACCACAGGGCTCTGGGTAGGGAGGGAAGACGGTTTTCGCTTCTATATCAGAAAGCTGTCTCTTTTGACGCAACAGCTCAGCCAGACGCTCCATGTCTTCGAGCTTCCCGGGAGCAGCCCCCACGTCCTTGCCTTTGCCGGCGGCCATGGCCTTCTCGGACTCCAGCAACTCATTGGCTTCCTGGGGCGTGTCCACCTTGGAGGGGATGGAATGCCTCTCCCGGATCCCGGAGATCCGGCTGTCCAAATCTTCCTTGTGCATCTGAAAGGAGCGCAGCAGGTCGCGTCTGGTTGTGTCGTACAACTCTTTGTCGCACTCCTCGATGGCCTGCTGCATCATCTCCAGGTGGCGCTCGACCGTCTGCTCGAAGGCCTTGGGCTGGAAGTCGTCGCCGACTTCGTCCGCCATGGCCCCTGAACAAAAAAACAGAGCACCGGCTATGACCATGAGCAACGCAACCATACGATGCAGCCTTCTTGCAGGCTCAGGCTGAAAATCTACAGGCTTTATCGAGATCATATGCTTGCTCCTTCGCGGGTTTGTATCCTGACCACCACACTCTTCCGATCGCAAAATCCTTACTAAAATGCAACGCTTTCAAATACCAGGAGGAAAGTCAACAGACCAATGCCCAGCCCGTCTCCCGACAGAGAGCTGTACAGGGCTTTTGCACATGATTTCACCCCTCGCCCCACACCCTTGAACTCCCTGTCGTTTCCAGCCATAGTCCCCGCAGCACTGCAACCCAAACAAGGCTCCTGTACTATGCCTGACCCAGATCTTCCTTCCTGCATCGACCACACCCTGCTGGATCTGGAAGCCGGCCCCGAAGACCTGGCCCGGGTCTGTGACGAGGCCAGGAGGTACGGGTTCAAAGGTGTGTGCGTTTATCCCCAACACGTGCTCCAGACCGCACGCCTGCTGACCGGGAGCACAGTGCTGACCGTGAGCGTGACCGGGTTCCCCTCCGGGCTGGACAGCACCTCGGTCAAGGTGGACCAGACCGCCTGGGCGGTTCGGGACGGCGCCATGGAGATCGACATGGTCATCAACAGGCTGTGGCTGGAAAGCAGGGACTACCGCAGCGTGCTCCAGGACATCGGGGCCGTTGTGGCCCAGGCCTTTCCCTGCTCGGTCAAGGTCATCCTGGAAACCGGCGCCCTGGACCGCGAGTGCACGATCGTGGCTGCGGCCCTGGCCAAGGCCGCAGGGGCGGCCTACGTCAAGACCAGCACCGGCTCCGGGCCAAGGGGCGCAACCCCGGAGGACGTGGCCTTGCTGCGCCGGGTGGTCGGACCGGACATGGGCATCAAGGCCAGCGGCGGCATCCGGACCCGTGAGCAGGCACTGGCCCTGATCAGGGCCGGGGCGGACCGGCTGGGGACCTCTTGCTCCGTCGACCTGGTTGCCGGCGCCACCGACTGAACACGCAAGCTTTTCGAGGATGGTTATGCTCCCAGGATCTCGGTGGGACAACATCACGTCATTCATTGTCATGGACGTCCTGGAAAAGGCCCACGAGCTGGAGCGGGCCGGAAAGCACGTCATCCACCTGGAGATCGGCCAACCCGACTTCAGCACCCCGGAATGCGTCAAGGAAGCCGCAATCAAGGCCATCCGGGACGGCAAGACCAAGTACACCCACAGCCTGGGGATCATCGAGCTCAGGGAGGCCATCTGCCGCGACTATCACGAGCGCTACGGCGTGGCCGTGCATCCGGACCAGGTCGTGGTCACCCCCGGGACCTCGCCGGCCATGCTCCTGTCCTTTGCCGCCCTGCTCTCCCC
>CAZUBS010000338.1:0-3000 GCA_964618595.1 uncultured Desulfohalobiaceae bacterium | reverse complement strand
TCCCGCAAGGCCACGCTGGGATGCTCCTGCAGCAGCTTGCCGATGCCCTCCAGGACGCCCTTGCCGACATCCTGGCCAAGATTTCTTCGGGTACGGCCGTGTCCACCATTTCCACCTCGGCCCAGAGCGATGACTACCTCATCCGGGCCAAGTTTCTGCCCGCCAACTGGTGGGGCTACCTGGAAGCCTTCACCCTGCCGCTTTCGGAAAACCAGACGCCGGAGTGGGAGGCGGGAATGCTGCTTTCCCTGAGGCTGCCTTCGGAGCGGACCATCAAGACGGTCCAGGAAGGCTCCATGGTCGATTTTGTTTCCACGAACACGGATCTCAAGGATGCCCTGTCCAGCGAATGGGAAATGAATGCCTCCGAGGCGGTCAAGGTCATCAACTATGTCCGGGGCTATGAAACTGACGAGGGAGCAGGGGATGATGACTTTCGCCAGCGGGGCGGCTGGCTGCTCGGCGACATCGTCTACTCCACGCCGGCCTCTGTGACCGCCCCCATCTTTCCGTACAAGGAAAATGGGTATCAGACCTTCAAGAAGAACCATGCCGATCGGGAGACCGTGATCTATGTCGGGGCCAACGACGGCATGCTCCATGCCTTCAACGCCACCAGCGGTGAAGAGATCTGGGCTTACATCCCCGGCGTGGTCCAGCCCAAACTTCCCACACTGACCGAGAAGGACTGCCACAACTACTATGTCGACCTCACCCCCCGGGCCGCGGATGTTTACGACGGCACGCAGTGGCGGACGGTGCTGCTCGGAGGCCAGCGCCTGGGCGGGGACGGCTATTTCTGCCTGGACGTCACGCAGACGGACCCCGAGCAGGTCGCGGTGCTCTGGGACATGATCCCGTTTTCCAACCGCAAGTCCTCTGTGCCGGCATCCTGGGGCAAGTTCCAGTGGGCGGTGAACGGCACCATGATGGAGAAGTGGCTGGCGGTCATTCCGTCCGGCTACCACGAAGGCCCTTCCCCGGGGAAGATTGCCGCCTTTGATTTCCAGGACGGGTCCAAGGAGTCGATCTGGAGCAACAGCACCGTGCCCCTGGACGAGCTGGCCACGCAGAACAGGACCAAGTCGTACTACTCCCTGTCCCCAGCCGCGCTTGCCGATCTCGATGACGACAACTTTGTCGACCTGATATACGCGGGCGACACAGAGGGGACCCTGTGGAAGTTCTACTATGACTACGCCAACAGGGACTGGCGTCAGACCAGGTTTTTCGAGACCGGCGGGCAACCCATCACCGCCGCCCCGGATCTGTCCCTCGACGGTGACGGCCGGTTGCGCGTTTCCTTTGGCACCGGCCGGTTCATCGTCACCAGCGACAAGAATGATTCCGCGCACAGCTCCTTTTACAGCGTGGTCGATGAAAAAATGGCCGTGACCGTAAACGGGACAACAGAGTATCACTTCATGGACACCACCACGGTCACCAGGTCCGACCTGGTCGACCTGACCACTGTGACGAACGCAACCGCGTTCAACACTCTGGGCGAGTCCAACCAGAGGGCTGTCCAGGATACCGGCTGGTTCTTTGATCTCGACGACTCTGGAGGAAACCCGTCCGAGCGGGTTGTCGAGCCTGCCGTCACCGTGGCCGGAGTCACGTTTTTCGTGAGCTTCATACCCACGGATGATGTCTGCGCCTATGGAGGCCAGGCCCGGCTCTACGCCGTGGACTACGTGACCGGGGTCGGAACGAGCGCACTGAACGATCCAGACACGGACAGGTACGAGATCCTTGGTCCGGGCCTGCCGTCCAAGCCGGTGTATTACTTCGACCCCCAAACACGTTCGAATCAGCTCTACGTGCAGACGAGTGACGCCACGATCCATGTGGAGAACATCAATGTGGATTATACCGGCCTGAGCATCAGTTCGTGGCGGCGCAACTGGTAGAGGACAGTAATGAAGCACTTATGCGTGTCTGTTGTGTTCCTGTCGGTTCTCCTTGCAGGCCACCTGGCCAGGGCCCAATCCCTGGACGTGCTCGTCCAAGGGGTCGTGGGCGATTATGCCCCGTCGTTCGGCATCTACATGCTCCATGAAGTCGAGGTCGTCCTTCCCGAGGGTGGGGGACTCGATAGCATGGCCGGCGGGACAATGACGGTTTCCCTGGGGGAAGACGCCACGGTCTTGGGCCAGGGAGGCGACCCGTTGGGCCTGGAGGACATCCAGGGGGGCATGGCCGTCAGGATTGCCGGAAGCCTGCTAAACCAAACAATCCTTGGCCGTCTGGTGACCATACTCGAACAGTGACGCCTCTTGGACAGGAGCGTGTTGCAGGGCTTCCGGGGAGAAGTGGTTCCAGGATTCAAGCGATGCGCAGGCGTTGACTGGGGGGCCAGGGACAGGGTACCGCTCCCGTGTAGATACGGGAGCGTTTTTTTTGAAATATGCAGCAAGGAGTGCAGCGGATGCAGGTCTGCATCGTGGGGACGGGGTATGTGGGGCTGGTCACGGCGGCGTGTTTTGCCGAGATGGGCAACCACGTGGTCTGCGTGGATGTGAACCCCGCCGTGGTCGAGCGGCTGGAGCGTGGCGAGGTGCACATCTACGAGCCGGGGCTGGAGGAGCTGGTGGAGCGCAACACCCGCGAAGGCCGGCTGCGCTTCACCACCGATCTGGGCCAAGGCATGGAAGAGGCCCTGTTCGTGCTCATCTGCGTGGGCACGCCTCCCCGTGAGGACGGGAACTGCGACCTGTGCCACGTCCATCCGGTGGCCCGCGACATCGGCCAGCGCCTGCAGCGCTACACCGTGGTCATCACCAAGTCCACCGTGCCCGTGGGCACGGCCGATGCGGTCCGGGGCCTGATCCTGGGGGAGCTGCACAGGAGAAGGGTGGAGGTCGAGTTCGACGTGGTCTCCAACCCCGAGTTCCTCAAGGAGGGCGATGCCGTGGGCGACTTCATGAAGCCGGACCGGGTGGTCGTGGGCACGGACAGCCCCAAGGCGGCCGACCTGCTTCAGGCATTGTATGCGCCGTT
>CAZUBS010000337.1:1647-3003 GCA_964618595.1 uncultured Desulfohalobiaceae bacterium | reverse complement strand
CTGATCAAGGCCGGCGTCATCGATCCCAAGAAGGTGACCCGCATCGCCCTGCAGAACGCCGCTTCGGTGGCCTCCCTGCTGCTGACCACCGAGTGCGCCATCGCAGACAAGCCCGAGAAGAAGGATGCCGGACCTGCCATGCCTCCGGGAGGCATGGGCGGCATGGGCGGCATGTACTAAGCAAGCCAAGCACCTGTGTGATACGAAAGGCCGGGCCCATGCCCGGCCTTTTTTTGTGCGCCCGTCAGGGTGCATGAATGGCGCGGCCCATGCAGGATTTCCTGGAACAGGCACAGCCAGGTGCCGTTGTTCGGCCTGGAAGGTGTCACTGGGACACCAGGTCCGCAAACTCAAAGCCTCAGGTGAACCGCAGTGGTGCAAGGTCATATGTCCGGGGGTCTGGGAAGGAGGTGGCCCCGGGTCATCATTTTTTCGATGGCAGCTTCTTCCTCGAGAGAAGGGGACGTGCATGGCTTGTCGAAAACGGACTGGGTTGCGTGGCGCAGGCGATCTGGATTTCCCCGGCTCTCCATGAAAGCAGGTTGCTGAGGGTGGGACTTTGCATTAACAAGAAAGGTCATCCTAGTGTTCCAGACCAGACAAAAACGCCGGCCCGTGCACAGGTCAGTGGGGGAGCCTTTCATGAAAACATTGCTGTGGTTTTTCCTGGTGATGACGAGCATCCCCGGCGTGGCTGCGGGGGAGGGGAAATGGTATGTCCTGGGCTATGTAGGCCAGTACAGCCCCCGAAACTACGTGGATTTTCTGTATGACGACTGGAAGCTGCAGGACGAATATCTGGCAGCCCTGGGAGTGGGCAGAGAGGTGGCCCGCTATGAGAAGCTGCTTGGGTTAAATGTGGATATCGGGCTTGAGGTCGAGGGGCTGGCGGTCTCCCATTGGGGGGACAGCAAATCCTATCAGGAGGTGGTGGGGGCCCTGAACCTGCGCTGGCATGACTTTCCCTGGAACCACATCCTTCCCACCACGATCGGGACCGGGGCTGGGCTTTCCTACGCCACCAGGGTGCCGGAGCACGAAGCCGACTCCCACCGTGGGAGCGCCAAGCTGCTGGTCTATCTCATGTACGAAATAACCTTGGGCCTGCCGCAGTGGCCCAATCAGAGCATCTTTTTCCGGGTCCACCATCGATCAGGGGCCTTTGGGACGTTCGACGGCGTGCACGGTGCCTCCAACTATCCCTGCCTGGGGTTCAGGCACATATTCTAGGGCGTGACTTTTTCGCAACTCCGCCCTGGCCCAGGGAAAATGGACTTCCGGCACAGCCCGGCGGGACATCGGAAAAGATCAGAGAGGTGCTCAGGTGCTTGAGAAAGCCGCGGTCAAGGTCAGCTT
>CAZUBS010000337.1:0-1547 GCA_964618595.1 uncultured Desulfohalobiaceae bacterium | reverse complement strand
TGCTGGGCAGCATCGACTCCGACATACTCCGCCTCAGCTGCCTCCCCGTTTTCATCTACAACCCCAAGCAGTCCAAGGCCGCCGCGGAGTTCGAAAGCGTTCTGTACGCCACGGACTTCACGTACACCGATGCAGTGGTCCTGCCCTACCTGATCAACAGGAAGTTCAAGGCCCGCAAGCTCTATCTCCTGCACGTGGGCGACCGCGCCCCCGACCCGGTCACGGAGGAGCAGCGCAGGCAGCGGGTGCTCGACAACCTGCAGCGGCTGGCCCGGGAATGCGCCCACGCCTACGAGGATGTCGAGGTCATGCAGACCATCGGGCTGACCCGCAAGCAGATCGTGAAGCAGGCCGGCGCCAAGGATGTCGACCTCATCGTTGCGGGCAAATCCGAAAACCCCGACGTCATGAGCCAGGTGGTGGGCTCCACGGCTGAGATCCTGCCGCACAAGGCCGGGTGCAGCGTGTTCATAATACCCGGGATATGCAGGCTGCCTTCGGCCGAAGAAGAGGGAGGGCAAGGGTGGCGGCCGTCATGAAGTGGAAAAACAATATTGTTTTCCTGGTCTCGCTGCTCATCGTGCTCCTGGTGGCCCTGTTCGGGGTGTTCTCGCCACAAGCCCTCGACCGCTGGTCCGCCGCCCTGCACGAGAGCATCATTCGCAACTTCGGCTGGGCCTACCTGCTCTCGGCCTTCCTCTTTCTGGTCTTCAGCCTGTACATGGGGTTCAGCCGGTATGGTGTGATCAAGCTGGGCGGAGATCACGAGAAGCCCAGGTTTTCCTACTTCGGCTGGTTCAGCATGCTCTTTGCTGCGGGGATGGGCATCGGCCTGATATTCTGGAGCGTGGCCGAGCCCATGAGCCACTACCTGAGCCCCCCGGGGTATATCGAAAGCGCCTCCCCGCAGGCCGCCAAGTTCGCCATGCGCCACAGCTTCTTCCACTGGGGGGTGCAGCCCTGGGCCATCTACATCGTGATGAGCCTGTCCATTGCCTACTTCTCCTTCAGGCGGGGAATGCCGCCGCTCATCTCCAGCTGCTTCTACCCCCTGCTCGGGGACAGGATCTTCGGCGTTGCCGGGTACGCGATCGATATCCTGGCGGTCTTTGCCACGGTGTTCGGCATCGTGACCTCGCTCGGTCTCGGGGCCATGCAGATCAGCAGCGGCCTGGCCTCGGTGCTGCCCTTCGAGGCGGGCTTTCCCAGCACCCTGGCCATCATCGGCATCGTGACCGTACTGTTCATGATCTCCAGCATGACCGGCCTGGACAGGGGCATCCAGATGCTCAGCAAGGCCAATGTCATGCTGGCTGTGCTGATCATGGCATTCATGTTCTGCGTGGGCCCCACGAACATGATCCTGAACGTATTCATCAGCACCTTTGCCGACTACGCCTCGTCCCTGTTCACCATGAGCCTGTCCACCAACCCCTTCCTGGGGCTGGAATGGACCCAGAACTGGACCCTGTTCTACTGGGCCTGGTGGATATCCTGGTCCCCCTTTGTGGGCCTTTTCGTGGCCAGCATTTCCCGCGGCAGGACCA
>CAZUBS010000336.1:0-3005 GCA_964618595.1 uncultured Desulfohalobiaceae bacterium | reverse complement strand
CCGACCTTTGTCACTCCTCGTAAAAGACACGGATTCGGCTGGGCATGAATGCCCATGGCCTCCAACGTGTACGCGGACCACGTACTCTTGAACCGGATGAGCCCAAAAAAGTCAAAAAAAACGGCCGCACCAGGTGCTGGTGCGGCCGTTTTTGTCCTGCTGTGAGCTTTGAGCTTCTCACCCACAACCGGTGCAGGCGCTGCAGCCCCCGGCGGCGTCCTGCTCGAAGGTCATGCCGGAGTCGATGGAGAAGCCCCGTTCGCCAAAGTCGACTGTAATCGGCGAGGCTGTGGCCATGAGGGCCTTGTCCACCACAAAGGTCACCCCGTCCTTGTCAAAGACGTCGTCGGTGTCCTTGGGTTCGTCCAGGGCAAGGGCCAGACCGGTGCCGCCGCACCCGCTGGCCACATAGACCCGGATGGGCGAGGACTCGTTCTCCTCGAAATATTTCTCGATTTCGGTCTTGGCATTTTCGGTCACTTCTAACATGAATGCTCCTTGGGTTCGGGTTGTTGCCTTTTCAGTGTAATCCTCACGGTGGTGCAGTCAAGTCGGGACGGCACATGCATCCCCGATCCCGACGTCAGGTCTGGTTGACGATTCCCGCACCCACCCGGTACCTGTGGTGAAGACGGTTGTGCCTCTCCTCCTTCGGCTGGAAGAGGTGGCTTACTGAAAATCTTCCGGGGATCTGATGGCCACATCACTGTTGCTCCTGCTCATCCTCCTGCCCGTTCTTTCCGGGATAGGCTGCTTCGTGTTCAGGAGTGAACAGGCCAGGATGGTGATCATCCCGGCCACAGGCCTCCTGCTGGCAGCCGCGACCCTGATTTCCCTTTCCCAGGCCCCGTTCAGTCCGTCACCCGCCTCAATCCTGGGAACGGACATCGACACCCTGATCCTGGCGGCTGATCTCATTCTGCTCTTCACGTTCCTGTTCATAGGCCTGCGCCACCGCTCCATACCCATCGCTGTCCTGGCCGTTGCACAAATCGTTGTCCTGGGCATGCTCGAGCTTCGGATGGCCGACCGTTCCGAGGCCGTCACCCCAATGTTCGTGGCTGACGGCCTGGCCATGATCATGGTGCTGATCGTCTCGCTCGTGGGGTCGACCATATGCCTCCACGCCATCCCCTACATGAAAGAGCACGAGAGGCACCTGGATCTCGCACCTTCACGGCAACCGCGCTTCTTCCTGATCATGCTCACGTTCCTGGGGGTCATGAACGGGCTGGTGCTGACCAACAACCTGGCCCACTTCTACTTCTTTTTCGAGGCCACCACGCTCTGCTCCTACCTGCTCATCGGTCATGACCGCACGGAAGAGGCCGGGAAAAACGCCCTCCTGGCCCTGCTGCTCAACAGCCTGGGCGGGCTGGCCCTGATCCTCGGGACCCTGTGGCTGCACGACGGCCTGGGTACGGTGAACATGCAGGCCATCATCTCGCAAAGCCCCGGAACCGCCGCACTGCTGCTGCCCCTCAGCCTGCTCTGCCTGGCCGGTTTCACCAAGGCGGCCCAGCTCCCCTTCCAGTCCTGGCTGCTCGGGGCCATGATCGCCCCCACACCCACCTCGGCCCTGCTGCACGCCTCGACCATGGTCAAGGCGGGCGTCTATCTGGTGCTCAGGTTCGCGCCCTCCTTTGCCGGAACCTTCCTGTCCACGAGCCTTGCCCTGGCCGGGGCTTTTTCCTTTCTGGCAGCGGCCGGCCTGGCCGTGACCCAGTCCAACGGCAAGAGGATCCTGGCCTACTCCACAGTGGGCAACCTGGGACTGATCATGGCCTGCGCCGGCATCAACACCTCAGAGGCCATTGCCGCGGCCTTGATCCTGACCATCTTCCACGCCGTGTCCAAGGCCCTGCTCTTCCTGTGCGTGGGCAGCATCGAGCAGGGAATTGCCAGCCGTGACATCGAGGACATGCGCGGCCTCTTTGCCAGCATGCCCGTGACGGCAGTTTTGACCGTGCTCGGTGTGCTGACCATGATCCTGCCTCCCTTCGGCATGTTGCTCGGCAAATGGATGGCCATCGAGTCTGCTTCCGGAAACCTGTTGGTCATCATCATGGTGGCCGTGGGCAGCTCCCTGACCGTGGTCTACTGGGCACGCTGGGCTGGAAGCCTGATGAGCTTCCCCTTTCAGGACCCGGTTTCCCTCGAAAAACAGCCCCGGCTGACCCGCTGGCCTCTGGTCGGGCTTTCCGCAGGGGCGGTGGCTCTCAGCTTTGGGGCGCCGATAGTCTACTCCTCGCTGATCGAATCGGCCCTGACAGCCTGGGGAACCCTGCCCTACGTGATGCGGTTCGGGACCATGAGCAGCCCGGTGGGAGCCTTCACAGTCTCCCCGATCTTCTCCGTGGCCGGCGGGGGACTGCTGCTGGCCCTGCTGACCTTGAAACGCTCCCGAGGGGGCGCGCGCTTTGTTCCGCCCTACCTGTCCGGAGTGCAGACCGGAACGATCGACATCTTTACCGGCCCCATGAACCAGCCCGTGTCCGCCGTCATGGGGCACTATACACTCTCCACGCTGGTGGACGAGCCCCGGCTGACCCGCTGGTGCAACTGGGCTGCCCTCATGCTGCTCGTGCTCATGGTTGGAGGTTCCGTGCCGTGACCACCGTGCTGCTCGCACTCCTCGGACTCGTCGGGGCCCCCCTGCTCGGAGGGTGCATCGCCGGACTGGACCGCAGAATCACGGCCAGGCTCCAGTCCCGCACCGGGCCGCCCCTGCTCCAGCCCTTCTATGATGTGGGCAAGCTGCTGGGGAAGGAGCGCATCCTGTTCAATGCCTGGCAGAGCTTCTGTGCCTGGATCTACCTTGCCGCGGCAGCAATTGCGGTCATGCTCTTCTTCATGCAGTCCGACCTGCTGTACATCTTCTTCGTGCAGGCCGTGGGCGCTGTCTTCCTGGTCGTCGGGGCCTTGTCCGTGCCCTCGCCCTACAGCCAGGTCGGGGCCCAGCGGGAGCTGCTGCACATCCTGGCCTACGAGCCACTGCTCATCCT
>CAZUBS010000335.1:0-3007 GCA_964618595.1 uncultured Desulfohalobiaceae bacterium | reverse complement strand
ACTCGAACTTGTCAACCGCTTTCATCAGGCCGATATTGCCTTCCTGGATCAGGTCGAGGAAGGAGAGGCCGCGGTTGGTGTATTTCTTGGCGATGCTGACCACCAGCCTGAGGTTGGAGCGGATGAGCTCCTGCTTGGCGCGCTGGGCGGCGAAACTGCCCCTGCGAATGCGCCAGACCACCTCTTCCAGCTCGCCCACCTGGTGGCAGCATTTTTCTTGCAGTCTCTTGAGAATCTCCATTTTGCCGGAGATCATCTCCTTGAAGGAGAAAAGCTCCTCCACGGTCAAGCCCAGCTGGTCGGCTGCGGCCACGGGGCTGACCTCACGATTGTCCAGCTGGATGAACAGCTCCCGGATTTCACACTGAGTCTTGCCTGTGGAAAGGATGTAGGCGGACAGGTCGCGCTGGCAGTTGTGCATCTGGCGCACGTAGTCGCCGATGGTCTCGATGATGCGGTCGATGAGGGTCTTTTCCAGCTTGATGTCCCGCAACCGGCGGACCACATCCTCCTTGTAGTCCAGGATCCGCTTCTGCTGCCCCCAGACCCGGCGCTCCAGCGTGGCGCAGTCGTCGAGCTTGTGGTAGATGGCCTTTTTCTTGCGGTAGATCTGCTTCAGCTCGTCCAGGAGCATGATCACCCGCTGCCGCTGGTTCATCTCCTCCTCGGAAGGGTCGTCCTCCTCGATGGTCTTGACCACGTCCTTGAGCTTCATGTTTCCCCGCTTGAGCTCCTCGCCCACCTTGACCAGCTCCTCCACGGCCACGGGGACCTCGACCATGGAAAAGAGGACTTCCATCTCGCCGGCCTCGATCTTCTTGGCGATCCTGACCTCGCCTTCCCGGTCCAGCAGGGGCACCGAGCCCATTTCCCTGAGATACATCCTGACAGGGTCGGAGCTGCGGGAGGCGTAGTCGACCTCGTCGTCCTGCTCGATCTGAAAGTCATCGTCGCCGGAATCAGCAGTGTCCCGTGAGCTTATCTCCAGTGCCTTGCCGTTCCTGGTGTCGATGATGGTGATATCCAGCTGATCGAAAATGGTGATGATCTCTTCGACCTGCTCGGGGTTGTTGACCTCGGAGGGCAGGGACTTGTTCACCTCGTCAAAAGTGAGGAACCCTTTTTTCTTGCCCTCGGCGATCAATGTCTTGATCTGCTGAATATCCTTAATGTTGCTCATGCGGCTCTCCCATCACGTCTGTATAGGCTTGTAAAATGCGCGCCACTTCTGCGTCGTCGCCTCGGGCTTGTGCCTGCTTCAAGTCCTCAAGCAGCGAACGTCTCCTGTCCTGTTGCCGGCAGCGCTCGAACAGCTCCCTGTACTCTTCGAGCACGGCGTCCGCATGCTCCTTGTCAGGCCCTTGCATCCGGCATTGCACGTAAAACCGTTTTTCCCCCTCGTCCAGGGCCGTGAGGAGATTTTCGCCCGCCCCGTACCGGACAAGCTTGTTCCAGAATGCCCTGGCCCGGGGTGTCCCCAGGACCTCACCCATTTTTTGCCCGTCCAGATGGTGGATGTGCTCGGGGTGACAGATCACGAACCGCAACAAGTCCCTGTCCCGGGCTGCTGATCCGCACCGCAGCGCCTGCCGGGTGTTTCCGGTCCCGCGGCGGCCCCGGCTCCGTTTGCTGAGCGCCTCCCGCAGCTGCTCCTCGGAAAGCTTGAGCCCGACCGCCATAGTCTTGACCTCGGTCACCAGCCTGGGCAGATAGTAGGCCTTCCAGGACGCATCCTGTAGCGAGTCGAAAAACTCCTCCGCCCAGGTCAGCACTTCCTTGGGCGAGTACGTTCTGCTAATCACTTCCAGGCAGAAGGCAAGCCCTTCCCTGGCCTCGTCCAGCAGGGAGGAAAACGCCTCCGCGCCTTTTTTCTGCAGCAGGGAGTCCACATCCTCCCCGTCCGGCAGGACAACCACCCTGCAGGCGATTCCCCTGGCCAGGATCATCTCCGCGCTCCGCCGCGCCGCATCCTGCCCGGCCCGGTCCCCGTCAAAGACCAGGACCACGGTCCGGCAGAAACCTGCCAGCCGCGAGACCTGGCTGGGGGTCAGGGAGGTGCCGAGCACGCCGCAGGCATTTTCAAACCCGTGACGGACCAGGGAAATGACGTCGGTGTACCCCTCGGTGAGCAGGGCCTGTCTGCTGCTGGTTATGGCCCGCCTGGCCTGGTAGAGGCCGTAGAGGTGCTCCCCCTTCTTGTAGATGGGCGAGTCGCTGCTGTTCAGATACTTGGGGTCGCCCTCCCCCAGCAGACGGCCGCCAAAGGCGATGACCCGTCCGGAAAGATCGTGGATCGGAAAGATGACCCTGGCCCGGAACCGGTCATAAATCCTTCCGGTGGAGTTTTTGGACAGCAGGCCCGCTTCCGCGCCCTGCTCCGGGCTGAAGCCGTTGGCCCGCAAATGGTGCTCCAGCCCGTGCCAGTCATCGGGGCTCCACCCGATGCCGAAGCGCTCGACCATGCCCCGGTCGAGCCCGCGGCGCTGCACGTATTCCCTGGGAGCCGCGCCCTGGGGGCTGTTCAGGGACTTCTGAAAGAACGACTGGGCAAGCTCGTGCATCTGCAGGCAGGATGTGCGGGCCCGTCTGGCCTGGTCATCCCGGGGGGAACTTCCGCCCAGGGCGACCCCGGTCTCCCGGGCCAGCTCCTCGAGCGCCTCCCTGAACTCCAGCCCGTTGATGCGGCAGTAGAAGTCGATCACGTCGCCCGAGGCCTGGCAGCCGAAGCAGTAATAGAAGCCAAGCTGCGCATTGACGCTGAAGGACGGCTTGGTCTCCTGGTGGAAGGGGCAGGCCCCCATCCAGCGCTCACCTGCAGGCTTGAGGTCCACGTACCTCCGGACCAGGTCCACGAGATCCAGCCTGGACTTGACCGCTTCCACAGCGTCCTGATCAGCACGCCCCATAAACGGTCACCCCCCCGCCACGGACAAGGCAAAGCACAACAGATCCGGATAAAAACAGTGTCCGTGCACGCGTCACCTTCAGTCAAAAATCCCCCCCCGCC
>CAZUBS010000334.1:0-3007 GCA_964618595.1 uncultured Desulfohalobiaceae bacterium | reverse complement strand
GTGAAGATCCTCCTGCACATCTGCTGCGGCCCCTGCGCCATCACCCCGGTCCAGACCCTGCGTGACGAGGGGCATGAGGTCGTGGGCTGCTTCTACAACCCCAACATCCACCCCCTGACCGAGTACCTGCGGCGGCGGGACGGGCTGCGTGAGGTTGCCGACCGGCTCGGGCTGCAGGTCATCTGGCTGGACCGGGAGTACGACCCCGCCACCTATCTGCGGCGGGTGGCCTTTCGCGAGGACAACCGCTGCTTCCACTGCTACCACCTGCGCCTGGAGCGCAGCCTGTCCATCGCCCGTCACGGCGGGTTCCAGGCCTTCACCTCCACGCTGCTCTACAGCCGGCACCAGAAGCACGACACCATTGCCGGGCTGGGACGCGACCTGGCCTCGGGCAAAGGGGTGGACTTCCTGTACCGCGACTTTCGCACCAAATGGCAACAGGGCATAGAGCAGAGCAAGTCCTGGGGCATCTACCGCCAACCCTACTGCGGCTGCGTCTTCAGCGAGTCCGAGCGCTACCAGGGCCGGCTCAAGGCCCTGCAGAGCGGACAGCCGGGCTGATCCCGAAGCGGTTGTGCTGCTCTACGTCCATTTCCCCTTCTGCCGCAGCAAGTGCACCTATTGCGCCTTCCATTCCGGCCCTGTGGACCGCGGGCAGGTCGCGGTCTACCTCACGGCCCTGCTCCAGGAGATCGACCTCTGGGGCCGGCGTCTTCAGCGACCGGCCCTCAGCTCGGTCTACCTTGGAGGGGGAACCCCCAGCCTGCTCCCGCTCCCAGCTTTGGAGAAGGTGATTGCCGGGATCAGGTCGGCCTTTGCCTGGCCGGACGGCATCGAGGCCAGCATCGAGGCAAATCCGGAGTCGGCAGGTACCACGGCCACCTTCCGCTCCTGGCTCGATCTGGGCATCAACCGCCTCAGCCTCGGCATCCAGAGCCTGGACAACAACCTGCTCAGCCTGCTGGGCCGTCCCCACTCCGCCAAGCAGGCCCTCGGCGCCCTGGACAGGGCCCGCAGTTCCGGGTTCGTCAACGTGAACGCTGACCTGCTCTGGGGGCTTCCCGGCCAGAAAGCATCGGGCTGGATCAAGCAGCTGGCCGTGGTGGTCAGCCACGAGCCGTCCCATCTTTCATGCTACGGGCTGACCGTGGAAAACAACACCCCTCTGGAGGGCCTTGTCAGGCAGGGCCACCTGGTCCTGCCCCAGGACGCGGAACAGTCCCGCATGTTCCTGACAGGGGCCGAGTACCTGGAGGAAAAGGGATTTTTGCAGTACGAGATCTCCAACTTCGCCCGCATGGGCTTTTCCTGCCAGCACAACCTCGGCTACTGGCACGGCAGGGAATACCTTGGCCTGGGCCCCGCCGCGGTCTCCACCCTCGAGGGCAGGCGCTGGGAAAATCCCCGCGATCTTGGCGAGTACGCCCGTTGTGTGCACAACGGATCCCTGGACGCCACCGCCGAGATCCTCACCAGGGACGAACGCCGCCAGGAGCTGGTCATGCTCCGGCTGCGCACCACCAGGGGGCTGCGGCTTGCCAGGTATCGGGAAGTGACAGGCCGGGACTTTCTCAAGGAGCATGACAAGCTGATCCCGCTGCTGCACCGCCGGGGACTTGTCAAGATCCGTGACGGCTTCTTCCGGCTCACCCGGGAAGGCATGCTGGTCAGCAACTCCATCCTGAGCAGCTTGCTGGCCCGGGACTGAAAATCAGCCCGGACCGCTGCGGCTTGTCATTTGGAGCGAACCCTGTACAAGGAAAACGCCTGTGGGTGACCGGCCATCCCTCACCGCCAGGCCCGCGCAACCCGAGCTGAAGGACTGAACCCAATGCCCCGCCACGAATACCTCCTGCTCCTGGACATCGGCAACACCAACACCAAGATCGGGCTGTCCAGGGACGGTTCGCTCCTGGAAGCCTTTGTCTTCCCCACCAACCCCTGCGACACGGCAGACAGCTGGGGCTTCAGGGTGCTTGAGAGCTGCCGCCGTCTCGAGCTGGATCCGGGAAGCTTTTCCGCCTGGGTGGTCTGCTCCGTCGTCCCCCCCATGGACGTCCAGATCCGCAGGGCCTGTCACCGCTACTCCGGCTGCCCTGTCCTGTTCGTCCCCCGCGACCTTGGCGTACCCCTGCAGAACCGCTACGCCCTGCCCGAGGAGGTGGGAGCGGACAGGCTGGTGACCGCCTATGCCGCCAGATCCATCTTCGACACCCCCTCGGTGGTGGTGGTGGACTTCGGCACGGCCACCACCCTGGACTGTGTCCAGGGCAACGCCTACCTGGGGGGGCTGATCTGCCCCGGGGTGCACACCTCGGCCGCAGGGCTCGGAAGGCTCACGGCCAAGCTGCCCCACGTAGGACTGGAGCTCGAGCGCCCCACCCTGCGCATCGGCGAGAGCACGGCCACCAGCCTGAACAACGGCTTCATCTTCGGCTTCGCCTCCATGGTCCAGGGCTTGTGCCGGACACTTTCGCAGCAGCTCGAAAACCCCGTTTCCGTAGTGGCCACCGGTGGTTTCGCCCAGATCATCCAGCCCGTCTGCCCCTGCCTTAAGCACGTCAGGCCCGACCTGCTGCTCTCGGGACTTGCCCGCATCCATCAACAAGGCCTGGACAGCCCGGCCTGATGGCTGGCACAAGAATACAATGACAGATGTAGTGCTCTGCCTCCGGGCAGGTCGACCCACTGACCGCAACCGCAAGGAGTGCTTCCATGAGTATCATTCAAGCCGTCTGGGCCAGGGAGATCCTGGATTCCCGCGGCAACCCCACTGTTGAGGTCGAGGTTGCCCTCGACTCGGGCGCATTCGGCCGGGCCGCGGTCCCGTCGGGGGCTTCGACTGGTTCCAAGGAGGCGCTGGAGATGCGCGACAAGGACCCCGCCCGCTATGGGGGCAAGGGTGTGACCCAGGCCGTGACCAACGTGGTGGAAGAAATCGCCGACGAGGTCGTGGGCATGGACGCCCTGCGCCAGATCGAGCTGGACGAGCTGCTCATCGAGG
>CAZUBS010000333.1:0-3031 GCA_964618595.1 uncultured Desulfohalobiaceae bacterium | reverse complement strand
CTTGACCGAGGCCCGCCTGTCCAGTGGGTAGACAACGGTCCCGTTTTGGTGGCCGGCCCTGAGAAAGTCCTTGAGTTCCCCGTGGAAATGGATGTAGCTCTTGCCCATGCTGCCTGGCGATGCCTCCAATCTTCCGCTTTTGATCCTGCTCATGGCCACCGGATTCACCTGGGCGGTGCAGCTTGCTGCCGAGACACTCAACATCCGGCACCAGCCGCAGATCCCGCCCGCCGAGTTCCGGGACATCCTTGACCAGCAATCCTACCAGCGTTCCCTGGACTATGCCACATCCCATGCCCGGCTGGGGATGGTGCGCTCGACAACTCTGACCGCGGTCATCTTCCTGCTGCTGCTCTCAGGAGGGTTCGGCAGCCTGAACTCCTGGTTGCATGGGTTTGGGCTCCCCCCCCTGGTCACCGGGCTGAGCTTCTTCGCGCTCCTGGCCCTGGGCAATGCCCTCCTGGACCTCCCCTTTCAGGTCTTTGAAACCTTTGTGCTGGAGGAGCGCTTCGGCTTCAACCGCACCACCCCGGCCACGTTCGTGACGGACAAGCTCAAGGCCCTGCTTCTGGCCTGCCTCATCGGTCTGCCCCTGCTGGCCGCCCTGCTGGCCTTTCTTGAGCAGGCCGGGTTCTGGATGTGGCTGCCGGCCTGGGCCGTGGTGGCCCTGGTCACCCTGGTGCTGCGCTTTGTGGCCCCCTGGCTCATCCTGCCCCTGTTCAACCGCTACCAGCCCCTGCCCGAGGGTGAGCTGCGAACGGCCATCACCGACTATGCCAGGGAGCAGGGCTTTGACCTCTCGGGGATTTACGTCATGGACGGCTCACGGCGCAGCACCAAGTCCAACGCCTTCTTCACCGGCTTTGGCAAAAAAAAGCGCATCGCCCTGTTCGACACCCTCATCGAGCGCCACACCACAGCCGAAATCCTGGCCGTGCTGGCCCACGAGATCGGCCATTTCAAGAAAGGACACATCCACCTGCTGACAGCCGTGGGACTGCTGCAGACAGCCCTGTTCCTGGCCCTGCTCTTCGCGGTCACCAGCAGCCCTGCAATCCTGGACGCCTTCGGCCCCGGCCAGCAGGGCAGCCACCTCGGCCTGCTCTTCTTCCTGCTGGCCTTCAGCCCCTTGTCGCTGCTTTTGTCCATCCCAGCCAATGCCCTCTCCCGGGCCTTCGAGCGTCAGGCCGACGCCCACGTCGTGCGCAGCACGGGATCGGCCCAGGCCCTGGTCTCAGCCCTGAAAAAGCTGGTCAAGGACAACAAGTCCCTGCTCGCCCCCCACCCCCTGCACGCGGCCCCCCACCCCTCCCCTCCCCCCCTCGTGGCACCCCTCCACCCCCCCCCCACGGTGGAGAGGGAGCACACCCGGGGAACAGGCTGGCACCCACCCACCCCCCTCGTCCCCCCCTCCGCCCCCCCCCCCCCCTCCCTCCCGCACCTCTCACACGCCCCCACCCACCCCCCCCGCCCCCCGCGCGCCCCTTGCCACCCCCGCGCATCGTTCCTTAGCTCCCCCCCCACCCGCCCTTAGCACAGCTGGATAGTGCGCCGGACTTCGACTCCGTAGGCCGCACGTTCGAGTCGTGCAGGGCGGGCCAGTTTTAATGGCCTTTCGGGGCCTTGCCGCACAGTCCGCTCACCAGCCAGCCACCTTGTCAATGCTGAACCCAATCGGTTACTGTCCACGCGCATGCGCCGCCCTTGCCAGATACTTTGCCGGAACGTGTTTCGGCCACACCTGCTGATTCCTGGCAGGGTCCTGGCCTGCGTTCTGTTCGCCCTGTTCTTTCTTGGAATGTTCAGCGCCACCTGCCAGGCCATCCCTCCAACCGGGCCGCCCATCAGCTCCGCCGCCGAGGTGGACTACCCCCCCTTCTCCTTTGTCGATGCCGCGGGACAGCCCGACGGCTTTTCCGTTGAGCTGTTGCGGGAATCCTTGCAGGCCATGGGCAGGGGGGTCTCCTTTGCAACGGGCACCTGGCCCGAAGTCAGGGGATTGCTGGAGAGGGGAGAGGTCCAGGCCCTGCCCCTGGTGGGGCGCACCCCGGAGCGGGAGGAAGTCTTCGATTTCACCTTCCCCTACATGACCCTGCACGGGGCCATCGTGGTACGTCAGGACGCCACCGACATCCAGGGACTGGTTGACCTCGAAGGGAAGCGGGTCGCGGTCATGCAGGGGGACAACGCCGAGGAGTTCCTGCGCCGCAAGGAGCGGGGCATGGACATCCACACCACCCCCACCTTCGTGGACGCCCTTCACGGGGTTTCCCAGGGCCGCTACGATGCCGTGGTCACCCAGCGTCTGGTGGCCCTGCGCCTTCTCCAGGAGACCGGGCTGACCAACCTGCGCATAGTCAAAAAGCCGGTCATGGACTTCCGCCAGGACTTCTGCTTTGCCGTGCAGGAGGGGGACCGGGAGACCCTGGCTCTTTTGAACGAGGGCCTGGCCCTGGTCATGGCCGACGGCACCTACCGCCACCTCCACGCCAAGTGGTTCGCCGCCCTGGAACTGCCCGCCCACCGCCGCATCGTCGTGGGCGGGGACCACAACTACCCGCCCTTTGAATTCCTCGATGAGAACGGGTTGCCGGCCGGCTACAACGTGGACCTCACCCGGGCCATCGCCCGGGAGATGGGGCTGGACATCGAGATCCGCCTCATGCCCTGGGCAGAGGTTTTGCAGGCCCTGGAAAAGGGCACGATCGACGCAGTGCAGGGCATGTTCTACTCCCCGGAGCGTGACCTGCGCTATGACTTCACACCGGCACACTCTGTCAATCACTGCGTGGCAGTGGTGCGCGGGGACGAAGGTCCACCCCCCTCAAGCCTGGCCGGGCTCGCGGGCAAGCGCATCGTGGTGCAGCAGGGCGACATCATGCACGATTTCGTCCTGGAAAACGGTCTCGGAGACGTGGTTTCCGGGGTCGATGCCCAGGAAGACGCGTTGCGCGAGCTGCACGAGGGACGCCATGACGTGGCCCTGGTGTCCCGCTTGACCGCCCTGTACTGGATCGATGCCAACGGCTGG
>CAZUBS010000332.1:0-3035 GCA_964618595.1 uncultured Desulfohalobiaceae bacterium | reverse complement strand
CCGATCACGCCGGTCACGTCACCCTTGGCCTGCTGGTTGTTCTTCAGATAGGGCTTGCCCGGGGTGGCGGGCACCTGGGCCATTGTCTGCAGCACGTCCATGGTGGCGGCCAGGAAAGGATTGATCAGTGCGACTTCCATAGCTGTTCTCCGTGTGCTTCAGTAGGACAGGGAGAGCTGCGATGTCCAGCCAAAATATGTGCTTCCTCCCAAACAGCCCTGCCCTTTCATCCGGGGGTGCTGATTTGCCGGGGCGCCCCAAGTCGCAGGTTCGGCATTCAAAGATTTTCTCCCCCCTCCCAACGACGCAATCTGAGCTTCCCCCTTAGATGGTCCTGATTTTGCTGTACTATTTCATCGAAGCCCAAGTGTGTAATTTTTTCACCATCTGCAAGGATATCGAGATGTCAGATCCGACCCCACCGCTCTGTCTCCACGCCGTCGATCTTTCGACCGAAGAGCACGCCGAGCTCACGGCTGCACTGCCCTGCGGGTCACAACTCAAATCCCTGCAGGGACCCTCCGTGCAAACCGATCCTCCTGCTCCGTCACCGGAGGGAGCCTGGCTGACAATACTCCCCTGGAGGGCCTGGAGAGGATATTCGCAGGGTCGGCTCGACTGGGCCCGGCACCATTCCCGGCACCGGGTCCTCCTGCTGGACGATACGGACGACATCGACGGTGGGTGCCTGGAGGACCTCATGGAGCAGGGCTTTCTGGCTGTTCTCCGGAGGCCGCTGTCCCAGGAGCGTCTTGAGCGGGTCGTTGTTCAGGCACTGGAAGTGGACGACCTGCACCAGGACATCTGCCGCATGGCCAGGGAGATCGAGCTGGAACGGGAGCTCTTTGCCAGGAAGAACCAGCAGCTCGAGTTCCTGAACAAAATCTTGACCCGGGCCGTGGAAAGCCTGGAGGTGGAAACCATCCTCGACCGCCGCAAGGAGGACCTGTCCGGGCTTTTGAATGTGTCGGGCACGGCCGCTGTCTTCTGGCAGCAATGCTCGAACACCACCACCGCCGAGGTGTTCTTTCCCGGCACGCCGCGCAGCGAGGTGCAGACCGACTGGATCACCTACCTGCTTGACACGGCACGCCGCCTGAGCGGAGAAGCTGTTGACAGCTACCGGACCAGCGCCCTGACCTGCGGGCTGGCGGATGCCGGCCAGAAGCTGCGCCCGGAAGAGAACCTTCTCTTTCCTCTGGGAAGTGAGCAGGCTCCCTACGGGGCACTGGTCATCGTCACTGACGAGGCCTTCAAGCTCGGTCAGGACCGCCTGTCTGTCATACGGTCAGCTGTCAACCACATTGCCCTGGCCCTGCGCAACGGTCTGCACTTTCAGGCCGTCAGGCGTCAGGCCGACCATGACGGGCTGACACTGCTGCACAATCGTCAGCATTTTGACAAGCGGATCATCGAAGAGCTCAAGAGGCACCAGCGGCACCACCAGCCCCTCAGCCTGCTCATGCTCGATCTGGACCGCTTCAAGAGCATCAACGACACACACGGCCATCTGGCCGGGGACATGGTGCTCCACGAGCTGGGTCGCCTGCTGCTCGACACACTGCGCGAAACAGATTTCCCCGCCCGCTACGGTGGGGAAGAGTTCGTGATCATCCTGCCCCACACCAACCAGCAGCAGGCCAGGGTGCTGGCTGAAAGGATCCGCAAGAAACTGGCCGGGAAAAGGTTCCGCCACCAGGGCAGCACATTCACGGTCACCGGCAGCATCGGCATCGCCACCATCCGCCCAGCCTCCCTGCACGGGCCCACGGAGCTCATCGGGCAGGCCGACCGGGCCCTGTACCTGGCCAAGGCCAGGGGGAGAAACATGGTCTGCGTCTCCTCGGCCGAGGGCACCCCGCCAGATGAGGTCTGCAGCCTCACCGCCTCCTCCTCCCATCCTTGACCAACCTCGGATACGATTTATACCATCGTATTGTGGAAATTCCCTTTGCGCCTCAAACCAGGCGGGGGGGGTTCCAGCGGCTGGACATGGTTTCTGACTCAAATCACCACCGGAGTATGCATGGACACCTTTGAAATCGTCATTATCGGTCAGGGGCCGGCAGGTCTTTCAGCCGCAATCTACACCGCACGCGCAGGCATGAAGACCTTGATCCTGGGGTGTGAGCCAAAGATTGCAGGGGACTACGACATCGACAACTACTTCGGGTTTCCCGAGACCATCAGCGGCAGTGAGCTGATCATGCGCGGCAAGCAGCAGGCCGAACGCTTCGGCGTGGAGATGCGCTGCTCCAGGGTCCTGTCCATTCACCCCGAAGGGGAAGACAGCTTCAAGGTCACCACCGAAGACGGCCCGGTAATGGCCTGCGCGGTCATCCTGGCCACGGGCGTGTCCCGCATCCGCCCCGGGGTGGACAACATCACCGAGTACGAAGGCAAGGGCGTGTCCTACTGCGTCAGCTGCGACGGCTTTTTCTACCGCGACAAGAAGGTCAAGGTCCTGGGGGAAGGCATCTTCGCCGCCAACCAGGCCCTGGAGCTCAAGCAGTACACTCCACGCGTCTCCATCTGCACTCAGGGCAAGACCCCGGACATTTCATCCGCCTTCCTGGAAAAGCTGGTGCAGAACAAAATATCCATCGAGCAGAAAAAGATCTCCACCCTGGAAGGGGAAAACGGGTTGGAGCGGGTGGTCTATGCCGACGACACCCGGGAGGATGTGGACGGCCTTTTCGTGGCCATTGGAGAGGCTTCCTCGCTTGACTTCGCCGCAAGCCTCGGGGTGACTCAGAAAGGTGTCTTCATCGAGGCCGACGCGGAGCAGAAGACCAATGTGCCGGGCGTCTTTGCCGCCGGCGACTGCGTGGGCCGCTTTCTCCAGATCAGCGTGGCCGTTGGCGAAGGCGCCGTGGCCGGGCGGTCGGCCATCGGCTATGTCAAGAAAATATGTCGCTGAAGAGCAACCTTGACAAAATGAAAAAACTATGAAATTTAGGTTGGCTTCCGTAAATTTTGCCGGGCCTATAGCTCAGTTGGCAGAGCCACCGGCTCATAACCGGAAGGTCCCAGGT
>CAZUBS010000331.1:0-3038 GCA_964618595.1 uncultured Desulfohalobiaceae bacterium | reverse complement strand
CAGACTCCACGGTCCCGACCTGTTGCGGCACATCCGGCAGGACGCACGCTTTGAACAGCTGCCATTTATCATCGTCACTTCCAAGTCCGAGGCTGAAAATGTCGCCCTGGCAGCAGACCTGGAGGTCACACATTACCTGGTCAAGCCGGTAACGGCAGCCAAGCTGCGCAGCATGATCCAGAGCCTTGGGGCCGACGGCCACCGCGACATGCTGGACAGAGCCAGGCGGGAGGCCGCCCTCCTGGAAAGACAGGGCCTGCTTCACAAGGCTGAGGAAACCTTGCGCAGGGTGGCGGATCTGTATCCGTTCACACTGCCGCGGGTCCAGTTCGAGCGGGCCGTCCTGCACTCCAGGTCGGGAAACAACGTCAAAGCCCTTCAGCTTCTGGACGAAGCCCTGGAAGCCGCGCCGCAACTGGCCCGTGCCTGGCAGCTCAAGGCCGGGCTGCTGCACGGATCGGGCAGGGCGATCGAGGCGGAGGACGCCATAGGCAGAGCCATCGCCATCAGCCCGGACAATCCCCGGTACCACGTCCAGCTGGGCTGCTTCCACCTGGACGCTGGCAAGCCTGACAAGGCCAAGTGGAGCTTCATGCGGGCTTTGAACACTGCGGCCAAGGAGAGCCTGGCCCTTCTGGATATCTTCGACGCCTATGCCGCCAAGGGAGCTGTTGAAGAGGCCCTTCGCGAGTTCGGGCCATTTTTGCTGGCCCGCCTGGATGCAAAGGAGCTGAACCGCGTCGGGCTCGTGCTGCGCAGACAGGGCCGGGTCACGGAAGCTATCGACATCTACCGCCGGGCCTTGATACGCTTTCCGGACAGCCGGGAGCTGACCTACAACCTGGCCGTGGCCCTGATCCGCAACAACCAGCCCGGGGCAGCACTGGGGAGCCTCCAGAGGACCCTGGCCATCGACCCGGACTTCGGGAAGGCCAGGGACCTTCTCCAGGACATCCGGGCCCAAGGGGATGGCTCATGATGGTCCGGGTCAACAACCTCTCCCATGCCTTTGGTTCGCACTGGGCGCTGAAGAACATCTCCTTTTCCCTGGGAAAAGGGGCCTTCCTCTTCCTGACCGGGCCTTCCGGGGCCGGCAAGACCACACTGCTGCACATCCTGCACGGTGCCCTGTCCCTGCAGCGGGGAGGTGCCGAGGTGGCGGGGTATGACCTGAAAACCATCACCCCGCGGCAGGTGCCCATGCTGCGCAGGGAGGTCAGCGTGGTCTTTCAGGACTTCAAGATCCTGAACAACAAAACCGTGGCCGAAAACGTGGCCCTGGCTCTGGAGGTGCGGGGCATGTCCCGTGCCCTGATCCGCAAGAGGGTGCGGGCGGTGTTGCGCAGCCTGAATCTGGACGACAAGACGGACTCCCGGTGCCAGGAGCTGTCCGGAGGAGAGAAGCAGCGGGTGGCCATTGCCCGGTCCGTTGTGGTCAACCCCAAGCTTCTGCTGGCCGACGAGCCCACCGGGAATTTGGACAGGGAGCTGGCCTTCAGGCTCATGGCCGTGTTCAGGCAGTTCCACATCCACGGGACAACCGTGGTGCTGGCCACGCACAACAGGGAGCTTCTGACCATCATGCCCGAGGCCAACGTCCTCTGTCTGCGCAACGGGCAGATCGATCCTGACAACTGCCGGCCTGTTCTGTGTCACAGCGGCTCAGTGGAGGGAACGGTTGCCTCGGGAGGATCGTCGTGATTACCACCATCCGTGTGTTGCTCTCTGGTGAGGGGTGAGGCAGTGCCTGTTGCTCCACGACTGATCTCCCGAGGTATCAAGGACCTCTTTTCCAACCCCTGGGCCCAGGCACTGACCCTGGCCGTGGTCACCCTGGTCACCTTCCTGGGGGGGCTATTCCTGCTCTTGCTCCACAACCTGGACACGCACCTGGTCGCCACGCAGGGGCAGGTTCAGTTCCAGGTCTTCTGGGATTCCGGGACCGACATGGGCGCGGTTCGAAAGCAGTGGGATGAAATCGCCCGCATGGACCGCCTGGAGTCGGTCAGGACATTCACCCCTGAAATGGGGCTCTCCCTGATTGAAGCTTCCCTGACCCAGGGTGTCGATCTGGAGTGGCTCAAGCAGGACAACCCCATTCCCCCGACCGCTCTGATCCGGTTCAACCTGGGCAGGGACGATCCAGAGCTCGCCTCCAGGATGCTCAGCCGGCTGCAGGCAATGCCCGGCGTGGACACTGTCCACTACAATCCCCTCCAGCTCGACCTGGCCCGTTCCTGGATGGGTTTTACCCGGACCGTGATGTGGCCCTTGATCGCTTTTCTGACCCTCATCCTCGGCCTGGTGGTGGGCAACACGTTCAAGCTGTCCCTGCTGCACCGCACCGAGGAGATCGAGCTGCTCAGAATGGTCGGAGCGACCCGCTGGTACATCCAGCTTCCCCTGGTGATCGGAGGGCTGGTCCAGGGCATTGTTGGCGGCTGCCTGGCCCTGGGCATGCTCAAGCTGGTCCAGATAAGCCTGGCGGATCTGTTGCACCTGCCCCCGTTGTGGATCACGATCACCTTTCTGCCGCTGAATGAGGTCCTGCTCGTGCTGGGAGTCCTGGCGCTGGTGGGCATGGGGAGCAGCTGGGTGGCGGTCAGGAAGTGAGCAGAACTCAAATATCTGCCTGTGACCGGAGTGCCCGCGTGGCGGTCCAAACGGGCCGGCTGATTTTTTCCGGGTCTGCCGGCGCAAAATTACAGCCGGACCTGTACTGGTTTTCACTTCTCATCAAGGAGCAGACATGCGCAGCGACACTATGACCAAGGGGCTGGAAAAGGCACCGCACCGATCCCTGCTGCACGCCGCAGGCCTGACGCGAAAGGAGATGGACCGCCCTCTGGTCGGGGTGGTCAACGCGGCCAATGAGATCATCCCCGGGCATATCCACCTGGACATCATCACCCGGGCGGTCAAGGACGGCATCCTCTCCGCCGGGGGAACCCCCCTGGAGTTCCCGGTCATCGGGGTCTGCGACGGTCTGGCCATGAACCATGAAGGCATGGGCATGAGCCTGCCCAGCCGGGAGCTCC
>CAZUBS010000330.1:0-3046 GCA_964618595.1 uncultured Desulfohalobiaceae bacterium | reverse complement strand
GGCGGAGACGGAAGCTGCATGCGAAGCCTGGGTTGCCAGCGTGGTTTTTGAACGGCCTGCAAAAAAAAAGGATTGTTGAAAAATCCCCGCTGGTCACGCGGGGCGCGTGATTGCTCACCAGGGCCAAACCTTCACCTATGGGGAATACGCTTCGACCGGATCCACTTCCAAAGGGCTCAGCCCGACGCGGCACGGTGCTTTTTACTGCGCTTGAAACGGGTCACCCCTTCCCAGGTGTACAGCCCCACCCCGACCCAGATGCAGGCAAAGGTCACCAGATGCACCCGGGTGAACGGCTCGGAATAAGCCAGAACCCCCAGCAGAAACATGCCTGTGGGGGCGATGTACTGCATCACGCCCAGGGTGGTCAGCCTGAGCCGCCTGGCGCCATAGGCGAACAGCAGCAGGGGCGTGGCCGTGATGGCGCCCGCGCCGATCAGCAGGGCGTCGATGGTCGGGCCGGAGGTGAACAGGGCGCCTGTCCCGGACCGGCCCAGGTAAACCAGAAAGAGAGCCGAGGGGATTCCCAGAAGGGAGCTCTCCAGGAAAAGGCCCGGCAGTGGCTTGACCCGGACCACCTTGCGCACCAGGCCGAAGAGCCCGAAGGAAAAGGCCAGCACCAGCGAGATCCAGGGCAGCCGACCGTGGGCCCAGACCATGTTGCCCACGCCGATGACGGCCAGCAGGATGCCCAGGGACTGCACCCTGGTCAGCCGGTCGCGGAAGAAGATAAAGCCAAGCAACACGTTGACCAGGGGGTTGATGTAGTACCCCAGGCTGGCCTCCACCACCCGGCCGGTGTTCACGGCGAAGATGAACACGAACCAGTTCACCGCGAGCAGGGCGCTGCTGGCCAGAAGCAGCCAGCGGCTGGCCGCCAGCCCCATTGCCGCCCGGATCTCCTCCCACCGCCCCTGCAGCGTGAGCACCAGCGCGCTGAACACGGCCGACCAGACAATGCGGTGGGCGATGATCTCCAGGGGCGCCACCCGGGACAACCCCTTCCAGTAGACCGGCAAAAGCCCCCACATGAGAAACGCCCCGCCAGCGGCCAGCAGGCCGTGGCGCAGGCTGGAAGTGGGAGACTGATCCATATGTTCGGGCGGAGTGACCTCTGGCATGGGGCACACCTACTCCCCCACGCCTTACAGGTCCAGCCCCCCTTCTTCCGGAGGAGCCGGAGCCTTACACTGCCCATTTGGGGGGCGAAATGGGCACTCTAAGGCTTGGAAACGACCATTTTTGGGACTTATCTCATTGAAAATCAGATAGTTAACTAGGTACGACCCCAGATTCCCAGATTCACAGATTCAGATTCCAGACGGGAGCCTGTGCGGAAAAAAGGCGCCCACAAGGGATGCCCTTCCGGGATGGAATGGGCACCGTGCCTGTTTGAGAGAATTCACGTCCTTGCCCGAAACCCTTGACAGACCTGCGCATTTGTTTAAAATTGACCATTATATTATTCATATTTACAGGATTTGGCTTTTATAGTAGTCAAATTTTGGAACGTTATGGCAACAACACGAACATACTCCAGGTTGACCAGAGAGGTCCTGCAACTGCTCGGACGACAGATCCGGCTGTCCCGGAAAAAGCGGC
The DNA here is from genome assembly GCA_964618595.1 of uncultured Desulfohalobiaceae bacterium. Lineage (GTDB taxonomy): Bacteria > Desulfobacterota > Desulfovibrionia > Desulfovibrionales > CAZUBS01 > CAZUBS01. Next base: position 1,444 of record CAZUBS010000330.1, on the reverse strand, counting down.
GGTGGTCGGAGGGCGAACTGGCCGAGCGAGCCGGGATTGCCAGGGCAACGGTGCAGAAGATCGAAAAGGGTGACCCCTCCTGTACCATCGGCCTGGTCTTCGAAGTGGCCTCGCTGGTGGGGGTCAGCCTGTATGGCGCCGAGGGCAGGGAGGCCCTCGCACCCCTGCGCCAAGGCATCGAGGAGCAGCTGGCCCTGCTGCCCCGGCACACCCATGGGTCGAAACGGACCATAGATGACGCGTTCTGATCCCAGACCGCCTCGGGAGGCGTACGTCTGGATCTGGCTGCCCGGGGCGACCGATCCGGTTGTGGCCGGCAAGCTCACTGCCGAGGGGAAGGACCTGCTCTTCAACTACGGCCGGAGCTATCTGGAAAAGCAGGGGGCCATATCCCTGTACGATGAAGAGCTTCCGCTCCGGCCCGGGGTCATGCTTCCCCGGCCGGGGCTGCATCTGCCCGGATGCATCCGGGACGCCTCCCCGGACGCCTGGGGCCGGCGCGTGCTGATTAACGTGCTTCTGGGACAGCGGGGGAACAAAGGCGTGGACGATCTGGACGAGCTGACCTGTCTGCTGGAGTCGGGGTCGGATCGGATCGGGGCCCTGGATTTCCAGCGGTCGGCCAGGGAGTATGTGCCGCGGGACACGGGCGCGGCATCCCTGGACGAACTCCTCAACCTGGCCGAGCGAGTGGAGAAGGGAGCGCCCCTCTCCCGGGAACTGGACCAGGCCTTTCGCCACGGCACGTCCATTGGCGGGGCCAGGCCCAAGGCGGCCGTCCGGGGGGAGAAAAGACGGTACATCGCCAAGTTCTCCTCGCGTACGGACACTTACAGCGTGGTCAAGGCCGAATACGTGGCCATGCGCCTGGCCGCCCTGTGCGGACTGGACACGGCCCCGGTGCGCATGACCAGGGCCCTGGACAGGGACGTGCTGCTGGTGGAGCGTTTCGACCGCGTGGCCACGGGCGCTGGCATGCGGCGCCGGATGATGCTCTCGGCCCTGACCATCCTGGGCCTGGGTTCGATGACGGCGCGCTATGCAAGCTACCAGGACCTTGCCGAGATCATCCGCCACAGGTTCACCGATGCGGCCAAGACCCTGGAGGAACTCTTCTGCCGCATGGTCTTCAACATCCTGTGCGGGAACACCGACGACCACGCCCGCAACCATGCCGCCTTCTGGGACGGGACCATGCTTTCGCTGACCCCGGCCTTTGACATCTGTCCGCAACGGCGCACCGGCAACGAGGCTTCACAGGCCATGCTCATTTCCGGACAGAACCGCATGAGCAGGATTTCCGCCTGCCTGGAGGGAGCGCACCATTTTCTTTTGTCAACACAGCAGGCCCGTGCCGTTGTGGAGCACCAGATCCAGGTCATCGGGACATCCTGGTGCCAGGCGTGCGACGAGGCGCGGGCGAGCCAGGTGGACCGGAACCTGG
>CAZUBS010000329.1:0-3059 GCA_964618595.1 uncultured Desulfohalobiaceae bacterium | reverse complement strand
ATAAAAAAAGACCACCGGCTGCAATCAGCCGGTGGTCTTTTTCGTTTCCGATGGGTTGGAGACGTCTTGGGGGATGAACCTCCTATCACTCCAGAAAACGCATACCCAGTGTCTTTTCTGGCTTCGTTTATTCGTGTGATTCGTGGAGATTCGTGGAAAAGCTTCTTCTAAAGCAGCCGCTCCTGGATCAGCTCCCGGGCCCGGGTCGGGATGAGGCCGGCCTCGGGTTTGGCCAGCTGTTCGTCCGCTCCCACAGCCTCGCCCTTGTGCCTGAGTTCCTCCGAGATCAACGATGAGAACAGGATGACCGGCAACCGCCGCAGCTCGGGGTCGTCTTTGATCCGTTTTGTGAAATGGTGCCCGTCCATGCCCGGCATCTCGATATCCGAGACCACCACCTGAATGAAGTCCTGCAGGGTCTTGCCCTCACCGGCAGCCTTGGACTTGAGCTCCTTGAGCCGGTTCCAGGCATCCCGGCCGTTGGTGTAGGTCTCGACCTGGAACCCGGATTTTTCCATGATTTCCTTGAGCATGGTCCTGACCAGCTTGGAGTCGTCGGCCAGCAAGGCCCGGTACTGACGTGCGCCCTGCCAGTCGATGCTCTCGTCGTAGCGCAGGGCCAGCCTGGGGTTGAGGTCGGCCACGATCCTTTCCAGGTCGAGCAGGAAGACGATGCGGTCCCTGAGGTTGATGACCCCGGTGATGCAGTCCTGGCTGAAGGAGGACAGGTGGGAGGAGGGTGGGGCCACGTCTTCCCAGGAGACCCTGTGGATGCGTGTGACCCCTGAGACCAGAAATGCCGTGGTGACCTGGTTGAACTCGGTGACCACAACCTTGGGGGGAGCCTCCTCGACCCGTTCCTTGCCCAGCCAGGTGCAAAGGTCGACCAGTGAAATAATGCGTGATCGCTGATTGAAGGCGCCGAGGATGCTCGGGTTCGAGGCCTCGGGTATTTCAGTGACCTTGGGCAAGCGGATGATCTCCCTGACCTTGGCCACGTTGACGCCGTAGTAGCCGGTGTAGGAACTGCCGCTGCCGTTGATCCGTTCCGTGAGAAAGAACTCCACCACCTCCAGCTCGTTTGTGCCGGACTGCAGGAGGATTCGCGTCTGGGCCATTGCCTTACCCCTGGTGAAAGAAGTGCTCGATGCGGTCCTGCACGGCATCGATGAGATCCCGCGGGGTGGAGGCCCCGGCCGTGATGCCCACGGACCCTATGCCCCCAAACGATGCAGGGTCGAGCTCACCGGCATGCTCCACGTGGATGCAGGAGGTGCCGATGGACCTGGCCACCTGGACCAGGCGCCGGGTGTTACCGCTGTTGTAGCCGCCCACAACGACCATCAGCTCAACTTTTGCGGCAATGTCCTTGGCCTCCCGCTGCCGTTCCCGGGTGGCGTCGCAAATGGTGTCGAAGACAGGGATGTCCTCGGGAAAGACCTCCATGAGGTACTGGTGGATAGTGACGAACTCCTCCCTGTCCTGGGTGGTCTGCGCGGCCAGGAAAGAGGGGATGGACGGGTCGAGGGCAAGTGACTTGAGCTGGTCAAGGTTCTCAAAGACCAGGGAGTGAGCATCTGCATAGCTGAGCAGGCCGATGACTTCGGGATGGTCAGGTTCGCCGAACAGGAGCAGCCGTCGACCCTTGGCGGCCTGTCCGGCGATGAGCAGCTGGGCCTTCTTGACCCGGGGGCAGGTGGCGTCGATCAGGGTCACCTCTTTCTGCTCCAGGGCCTGCTGCATGTCCCGGGGGATACCATGGGCCCGGATCACGATCCGGCCCGGCTCGACCACCTGGTCCAGGCTCTTGATCTGCCGCACACCCTTGTGGGCATAGCGGTCCAGGACCTGCGGGTTGTGGATGATCGGGCCCAGGGTGGAGATGGTGCTCGTGTCCTCGGTGTCGGCAACAATGGTTTCCAGCCGTTTCAGTGCCAGGTCGACACCCATGCAGAATCCCGCAGTCGGGGCGCGAAGAATTGTCTGTGTCATGGAATGTGGAATGGCCGGTACACGGCCGGCGGGTTGCAGGAAAAAATTGTGGCTCACGATCGATCGATTCTTGCGAGAATGCTTTCCAGCTGCTCCCAAGAGGTACACGATGTGAGCTCTTTGCGCAACGCGCGCGCCCCGGGGATGGATTTGAGGTATCGGGGCACAAAGGTGCGCATCTTGAGCAGGGCCCTTCCCCTTTCCCCGTACGCCCGGCTCAGTTCCATGTGGCGGCGGATCATCGTGACCAGCCCTTTTGGGCAAAAGGCGGGAGGCACTCCTTTCCTCGCGGAAAAGTGCCGAAAGATGGCCGGGTCCCTGAGAGCGCCCCTGGCGAACATGATCGCGTCGGCCCCGGTTTCTTCCAGGCAGCGCAGCCCATCCTCGGCCGTGAACAGGTCACCGCTGGCAATGACGGGGATCTCCGACAGGGAGGCGACCTCTCTGATCAGACCCCAGTCGGCACTGCCGGAAAAACCCTGAACGGCCGTCCTGGGGTGCAGGGTGATCCAGCCGGCCCCGGCGTGGGCTAGTCTGGGGACGATCTCCCGACAGTCAGGGGCGCCGTGGCGCCAGCCGGAGCGGATCTTGACCCCGACTGCCCCAGGCCGGGCAGCCTCGGCCATGGCCGTGACCATGGCCTCCAGCCGGCCGGGATCCTTGAGCAGGGCCGCCCCGCTTCCGGCTGAGGCCACCTTGCGCACCGAGCATCCCGCATTGAGGTCGAAAAAGACATGCCCCCGTTCCTTGAGCAGGGACACGGCCCGGGACAGCTCACCGGGCTCCGAGCCGAAGAGCTGCACCACCAGGGGCTGGTCCAGGGGCGAGGTGGCCAGGAGACTTTCGGTCCCGGGGCTGTTGTAGAGCAGGCCCTTGGCGCTGACCATCTCGGTGCAGGCCACGGTGCACCCATGCTCCCGGCACAGCAGGCGAAACGGCAGGTCGGAAAATCCGGCCAGGGGTGCCAACCAGGGCGAAGCCGCCTGGATGGGTGGACGAATGGCCGGGGGGGCTGTCCCGGGGATGCAGCCCTGCTGGTTGGGAAAAGAGTGGATTTCAGACATGGA
>CAZUBS010000328.1:0-3075 GCA_964618595.1 uncultured Desulfohalobiaceae bacterium | reverse complement strand
TTCAGGCTTGACAGCTGACCGTGGCTCGGGTTGACTGAATGATGATGTGTTTCCCGATGGTGGGAAGAGTGATGCCTGTGCAACACTGAGAACAAAGGATGAGATGCGAGCCATGCGAAACGGTCTGCTGCTACTGCTGTGCCTGATTGGAATGGGGACGGCGTCTTCCCCGGCCTTGGCCGAGTCTCCGGCAAGTGACGCCACCTCGGACTGCCTGGGGTGCCACGAGACCCTGCACCCGGGGATCACGGCCGAATGGAAAAAGAGCCGGCACGCCCGGATCACACCCGGCGAGGCCATGAAGGTCACGGGAAAGGCCCGCAAGGTTTCCAGTGAAACGGTCCCTGACGACCTGAAAGACAGCGCCGTTGGTTGCGCGGAGTGCCACACCCTGCGCCCTGATGCACATGCCGACACCTTCGAGCATTCAGGATACCAGGTCCACATTGCGGTCAGCCCGGACGACTGCGCCACCTGCCACGCCACTGAGGCTGAGGAGTACTCCCACAACCTGATGTCCAAGGCCTGGGTCAACTTCGTGAACAACCCGGTCTATGTGGACATGCAACAGACCATCAACGGCAGGATGCAGCGAGAAGAAGGCGGCATCGCCTTCCAGGAGACCGACCCGCTGACCTATGCCGAGTCCTGCCTTTACTGCCACGGCACCGAGCTGAAAGTGAAGGAGACAGAGACCAGGGACACCTTTTTCGGTCCCATGGATTTTCCTGTTCTCGACGGGTGGCCCAACCAGGGCGTGGGACGCAAGAATCTGGACGGAAGCCTGGGTTCCTGCGCGGCCTGCCACACCAGGCACCAGTTCTCCATCGAGATGGCCAGAAAGCCCTACACCTGCAAGGAGTGTCACGTCGGTCCGGACGTTCCCGCCTACAAGGTCTACAGCGCCAGCAAGCACGGCAACATCTTCTCAAGCCTTGAAAAGCAGTGGAACTTCACCAACGTGCCCTGGACCGTGGGCCAGGACTTCACCGCGCCGACCTGCGCTGCCTGTCACGTCAGCCTGGTGGTCACCCCTGATGGCGAGGTCCTTGGCGAGCGTACCCACCGGATGAACGACCGCATCCCGTGGCGCATCTTCGGGCTCATCTATGCCCACCCCCACCCCAAGGAGGCGGATACATCAATCATCCGGAACAAGGACGGCCTGCCATTGCCCACTGACTTTTCCGGCGGTTTTGCACAGGACTACCTCATCGACGCCGCCGAGCGTGAAAAACGGGGCAACAAGATGCGTTCGATGTGCCGGGGATGCCACGACCCCTCCTGGGTCAACGGCTTCTGGGAGAGGTTCGAGAACACCATCGAAGTCACCAACGACAAGACCCTGACCGCCACCGCCATCATGGGCGACATCTGGGAGGAAGGCTTTGCCAAGGGCCTCTCTGCCAAGGACAGCCCGTTCAACGAGGCGGTGGAGCGGCGCTGGAGCACCATCTGGCTCATCAATGCCAACCACATCCGCTTTGCCTCGGCCATGGCCGGGGGCGGAGATTACGGGGTGTTTGCCGACGGCAGGTACCACCTCTCCACCAATGTGCTGGAGCTGCAGGACTGGCTGGATCTGCGCAGAAAGATGTCCGGCAAGGCTGCACAGTAGCCGAGGAAAACCCGCCAGGCAAAAGACCGGGAGTTCGAAAAAACTCCCGGTTTTTTTGTTTTCATTTTTGAAGGGCTGTTATACAGAGCAAAACATGAAGGCTCCACATGTTCGAATGGGAGGCCCAGGTGCGCTGCTCTCGGAGCGGACTGCCAAAAAAGGTAAAAATATGAGACGCTTACTTCAAGCGGTGCTGCTGAGTGTGTGGGCTCTGACAGGGGCTGTTGGCAACGCGGCGGAACCTGTGACCATTGGCCTGACCTTGAGCCAGACCGGCAAGTATGCCGAGCTGGGGAAGATGCAGAAGCTGGGGTACCAGCTCTGGGAGCGCCACGTGAACGAGGCAGGCGGCCTGCTGGGACGTCCGGTCGCCATGCTCATCCAGGACGACCGCAGCGATCCCCACCGTGCGTCCCGGCTCTATGAATCCATGATCGTCGAGGACGATGTCGATCTTATCCTTGGCCCCTACTCCAGCAGCATCACCATGGCGGTGGTGCCCGTTGCGGAGCGCCACGGATACCCTCTGCTGGCCGGCGGCGCCTCGGCGGACGCGATCTGGTCCAAGGGCTACCGGTATGTTTTCGGCGTGTACAGTCCGGCCAGCAGGTACGCGGTGGAGTTTTTGGAGCTGGCCGTGGTCAACGGCATGGACTCTCTGGCCGTGGTGGCTGCGGACGACGCCTTTTCCAGGAGTGCGGCCACAGGGGTCATGACATGGTGCAGACGGTTCGAACTGGACCTGCTCCTGAACCGATCCTTTACCAAAGGTGAGGCCTCCTACAGAGAGCTGGCCGCTCAATGCAAGGCCGTTGCGCCGGATGTCCTCATCGTGTGTGGACACTTCGAGGAATCCGTTGGTTTTCGCCAGGCCCTGCATGAACTGGGATGGCACCCCAGGGCTTTCTATGCCACGGTCGGGCCAGCCACTGGAGACTACGCCGCCGACCTGGGCGAGCTGGCCAGCCTGACCTTCACCTCGTCTCAATACGAACCGCGCGCCAACATACAATTTGAATCCTTCACCAGGTTCAATGCGGATTTTCAGAGCCTGTACGGCTTCCAGCCCGCCTACCAGGCTGCAGCGGCCTATGCTGCCGGAGAGCTGCTCTCCGCGGCAGTGGAGCGCGTGGGCAGCCTCGATCGGGAGGCTCTCAGGCGGGCTCTGCTGAACATGGACGGCACCACCTCATCGGAAGGTACGGTGTGGACAGGACCGGCATGCAGGTCAAGCACTGGCCCTTGATCGTGCAATGGCAAAAAGGCAGGAAGGAGATCGTATGGCCAACCGAGGTCAGGACTGCCGAGCCCGTGTTCCTGAACCCTCCAGCTGACCCCTGAACCGTCCATCAGGAACGGTTTCCATGCGTACAGGCTTTTGAGGAGGAAGAGGTGAAACAGGTCTTCAAAAGCCTCAATTTCTGGATCGTCACCCCCATCCTTCTCCTGCTGCTCTT
>CAZUBS010000327.1:0-3079 GCA_964618595.1 uncultured Desulfohalobiaceae bacterium | reverse complement strand
GACGGGGAACCACTGGTACAAGGAGTTGAGCGGGCCAACCGGTGCGTGCGGGGTGTCAACGGAATTGTAGCCCAGGTCCCCGGTGGTGAAGTGGACCTGTTCTTGGTACCGGGGGTCGTCGGGGATGTGCATCTTGCGGTAGATGTCCAGGATCTCTCCATCGGGTCCGATCACGGCCAGGGTGTTGTGGTAGATTCCGGCGGCGCGTCTTTCGAAAAAGGAGACCAGCAGCGTGGTCCGGGAGGCTCTGGCCGCATCGGCCATGGCACCTGTGGTGGGGCCGTGCAGCGGCTCGGCCAGGCCGAACTGGTCCTGGTCCTCTTCCTGGCAGAAGTAGGGGGTGGCGAAGAGCTCGGGCAGACAGACGACCTGGGCGCCTTTTCCGGCCGCATCCACAATCAGATCGCGGGCTTTGTCCAGGCTCTGCTGTTTGGTGGGTGCGGGCGCCATCTGGACGCAGGCGAGTGTGAATGTTTCCATGAGATGAAAGTATAGCGCCTGGCAGCCCGGGCTGCAAACCTTTCCAAAAGCGCCACGCTGCGCCGGCAGGGCTGCGGCCCGTTGACTTCGCGACCAAAACAAGCCTTACTGAAAGCATGGCAACAGCCACGGGCACGGCCCGGGTTGAATCACTGACACCACGGGAGGCGTGATGCATTTTTTCATCATGGGCGGCACCGGATTCATCGGTGAGTTTCTGCTCAGGTATCTGCTTGAGCAGGGACACAGTGTTGAGGCCTTGTCCAGGCCGGGATCGAGCCTGCCCCTTGAGCACCCCGACCTGGTCCGGGTCGAAGGAAACGCCTTGAATGCCGGTCCCTGGCAGGATCGTGTGGACAAGGCCCAGGTCGTGGTCAACCTGGTGGGCTCGAGCATCATGACCCGGTGGACAGAGGATGCCAAACAGCGCATCAGGAACACCCGGTTCCTGTCCACGGATCGGGCAGTGGAGGCTTTGGGCCGCGAAGGCGGCAAGACCTTCTTCTGCGCCAATGCGGTTGGATACTACGGCGACGGCGGGGACAGCACGTTGACCGAGGAAAGCCCACCGGGCGAGGGCTTTCTGGCCGAGGTGTGCGTGGAGTGGCAGTCCCGGGCCGAAAAAGCGCGGGAGGAGGGGCACCGTGTCGTGGTGGGAAGGTTTGCCCCGGTGCTTGGACCGGGGGGTGGCGTGCTGGAACAGATGCTGCCCCCCTTCAAGCTGGGGGTGGGCGGAAAGATCGGCAGCGGGAAACAGTGGTTCCCCTGGATCCACGTTTTGGACCTGGTGCGTTTTGTGGAGTATGCCTCGGTCCACGAGGGCATCGAGGGGCCTGTCAATGTCTGCGCCCCGGACGTGGTCACAAACCAGGTCTTCACCAAGACCCTGGGCGATGTGCTCAAGCGGCCCACACTGCTCACCGTGCCCTCCTTCGCGGTCAAGCTGGCGTATGGAGAAGCAGCCCAGAGCGTGTTGGGGAGCACCAGGGCCGTGCCGCAGCGCCTGCTCGAGGAGGCCTTCCACTTCGAGCACCCCAACCTGAAGGAGGCCCTGGAGGCTGTCCTGCAGAAGTGACGGGGGACCAGGGCAGATATCTTTTGTCCGGGAAGGGGTCGAAAGTGGGGGCCCTTGCCGGTACGATTCCTCAGTCAGTTGTCGGGGAGACAGCCGTGTGGTCATGAAGACACTCTATGGACGCTTGTTCGGCGAGTTTCTTGTCGACAAGAAGGTCATCACCCAGGGGCAGCTCAGGGAGGCCCTGGAGATGCAGAAGCAGACCAGGAAGCCTCTTGGTCTGCTGGGTGTTGATCTGGGATACTTGCGTGCCGGACAGGTTGTGGAGGTGCTCCGGGAGCAACGCGGCACAGAGGAGCCTTTCGGCAGATTGGCCGTGGCCAGGGGGTTCCTGACCCAGGACCAGCTGGAGGAGCTCCTGGACAGGCAGGCCGAGTCCCACCTCTTTCTGGGAGAGGCTTTGGTCAGGATGGGCGTTCTGACCTACGATCGGCTCGAGGTCCTGCTGGATGCCTTCCATCCGGAAAACGAGCACCTGGCAGCCTCGCTGGTCTCCAGCTTCTCGAGCATTCCGCAGGGCGAGACCCTGAAGGGCATTGTGGAGACAATGCACCGGCTGCTCTACCGGGCCATCAGCGGGCACGTCAGGGTGAGCAGGGTGGAGCCCACCTGCTTGGGGCTGCGTGGAATTGCAAGCACCGTTTTGATTTCGCGGGGTCGCACGGCACATGGGTTCGACTATGGTCTGGCCCTTTCCAGGCCGGTGCTGCTGTCACTGGTCTACTGCCTGTTGCAGCGCTCCACCTGGAGCTCCCGCCTGATCGATCAGGCCCTGACCGATTTCGCGGGTGTGGTGGACTATGCCTTGTCCAGGAAACTGCCCCATCTGCACACGCGCCACTCCCGGCCGGAGATCGCGGTGAACCCGGGCCTGGACATCCCCAGGGCCCGCAGTGCCTGCGTTACCATGAGCTCCACCATCGGTACCCTCGACCTGGTCTTTATTCCGGGCTGAATCGACGGTCCTTTCCGCAATCAGCTCGGGTTCCGGAAACGAAAGAGGAGGCCTTGCCGCGAATGCCGCGAATTGAGGTGCAGGTCATGGTGTGCTTTTGTGGGAAAGGAGGCTTGGGCGTTGGGTTGTGGCGGGTGGGGGTTTTTGGTGGGGAGGCCCGGCTTCGCTTTCAGCTACGCCGTGGCAAGCTCCGGCTTTGCCGGAACTTGCGCGGTGGGGGGGAAACGTGTGAGGTTACCTTTTTTGAAGCTGGGTGAGTTTTGCAGAGACTTCAACTGAAGGATGACCAATGATCAGGATCAACGAGAACTATCTCAAGCTCAAGGCGTCGTATCTCTTTTCCGATATTGCCAAGCGCGTGGAGGCCTTTGCAGCCTCCAACCCCGGCCGTGAGATCATCCGTCTGGGCATCGGAGACGTGACCCACCCCCTGCCCAAAGCCTGGCTCGATGGCATGCACGCCGGCGCGGACGAGATGGCCGACCCGGGAAACTTCAAGGGCTACGGCCCGGAGCAGGGCTACCCTTTTCGTCGGGAGCTGGTGGTCGATCAGGAGGTCAAGGCCCGCG
>CAZUBS010000326.1:0-3083 GCA_964618595.1 uncultured Desulfohalobiaceae bacterium | reverse complement strand
GCCTGTTCCCCATCATCGCGGTGCTGGGCTATGCCCAGGTGGTCCAGTGGGTGGTGAACCGCCGCAAGCGATCCGCTGGAAGCTTGCAAAAAGTTGCAGAATAACGTTTCCCTCTGGAGGCTCCCATGGATTTCAAGTGCATCGTGGCCATGCTCAAGCCGGATCTGTCGGACAAGGTCGTGGAGGCGGCCAAGAAGGTCGGGGCCACCGGGGCCACGATCATCCCCGCCTCGGGCACTGGCGTGCGGGAAGCCAAGACCTTTTTCGGCCTCAGCCTGGACATCCGCACCGAGGTCATCCTGTTCCTGGTCAACCAGGCCAGCCTGGAGCCGGTGCTCGACGCCATCAGAGAGGCCGGCAGGTTCCACGAGCCAGGCACCGGCATCGCCTTTGTCCTGCCTGTGGAGGCAGTGGCGGGCCTGGAGAGCCAGCTCAAGAAAAACAACCGCTGAATGTCTGGGCCGCTGCCCCCGGGGGGCTTTGACGATGGGAGGGGGGTGGTTTAGGCTCCCGGTGGTTTTGCATTGCATGGGACTGGGTGTGGTTGTCCGGCTTGGAGAGGGTCACGAATCAGAGGGCCTGCCGGTTGGGCCAGTGAGATTTCGGCCGGTCGGGGGGCGGTAGCAGAATCAGCCGGTGCCGGATGGACCGGGCAAATACGGGGGGAAGGTGCGGTTTACGGCCATGGACCTTCCAGGGGTCTACATCCTGGAGCCGAAGGTCTTTCGTGACCAGCGGGGCTTTTTTTTCGAGAGCTACAGCAGGGAGGCCTTTGCCCGGCAGGGGCTGGACTATTCGTTCGTCCAGGACAACCACGCCCGGTCAGAGCAGGCCGGTGTGCTCAGGGGGTTTCACTTCCAGGCCCCGCCGTTCAGCCAGAGCAAGCTGGTCCGGGTGGTGCGGGGCCGGGTCCTGGACGTGGTCGTGGACCTGCGCAAGGGTTCGCCCGGCTTTGGCAGGTGGCTCAAGGTGGAGCTTTCCCAGGACAACTTTCGTCAGATCCTGGTTCCCAAGGGGTTTGGCCACGCCTACCTGACCCTGGAGCCGGGCACGGAGGTCGAGTACAAGGTCGACCAGGTCTACGCCCCTGAGAGCGAGGGGGGGCTGGCCTGGGACGACCCCGACCTGGGCGTGCCCTGGCCGGTGGAGGAGCCGGTTCTGTCGGAAAGGGACAGGGGCTGGCCGGGCTGGTCTGATTTCCAGACTCCGTTCAGCTACTGACCGGGCTTGGAAGGCCCCGGTCCAGCGGTCCAGGCGCAATTTTCAAGGGGAGGTGGCGCGGGCTGTTAAATTCGTGAATTTTTTCATTATCACTTGACACTGCAAGGGCCTCTTGCATAGTAATTTCAAAATTTTTTCCGTGAAATTATTTAACAGGTGAGATTGAGTCGGCCCCCTGCCGCGGGCGGGGAACCTCGGTCAATCCTACTTCATGAGGGGAAGGGAGTATGGAGGAAAATCGTTTGTCACGACAAAGGGGCGCGATCGTTATCCCGTTTCTCGTGGGGTTCGTGGCCTCGGTGGCCCTGGGGTGGCTGGCCTATCCCAGGCTCATGTACACCGAGAAGGAGCAGCCGTTTAGGTTCAGCCACCTGGCGCACCAGGAAGCGGCCATGATGAGCTGCGAGGAGTGTCACTACAACCGGGACGACGGCAGCTATGCAGGGATCCCGACCACGGAGTCCTGCGCTGAGTGCCATGCCATGCCGCTTGGCATGACCGAGGAAGAGGCCTACTTCGTGGAGAATTACGTGGATACCGGGAAGGAGGTCGAGTGGCTGGTCTACCAGAAGCAGCCGGACAACGTCTACTTCTCCCACGTGGCCCACGAGATGTTCGACTGCACCGAGTGTCATCCGGACGTGGGCAACAGCGATGATATGCCTCCCTACTTCGAGCACCGGCTCACCGGATACACCAAACAGACGATGAAGATGTGGAAATGCGAGCGCTGCCACGCCGAGAGCGGCGCCAGCAACGCATGCTACATCTGCCACATGTAAGGGGGGAACGGAAAATGGGACTTGATCGCAGAAGTTTCTTGATGTTTGTCCTGGGTGGCGCGGCCGGGTGGATGCTCACCCCCATGATGTGGAAACCCATCGACGACATTTCCATCTGGACCCAGAACTGGCCCTGGGTCCCCAAGCTCCCGGATGGGGCGCTTGGTCAGAAGTCAGCCGTGGTCAAGCTGGGCGGGCCCGAGTACGGGGTCAAAATCCAGACCGTGGGTGGCAAGCCCTGCCAGGTCTACGGGGATGAGGATCACCCCTTGAGCCGGGGTGGGGTCGAGCCCCTGGGCGCCGCCTCTGTCAGGCTGCTGGCCAGCCCTTCCCGGGTGACAGGCCCGATGAAGAAAAACGGCAACGGGTTCGAGCCCGTGTCCTGGAAAGAGGCCGAGAAGATGCTCGCGGACAGGCTCGGCGCCGCCAACGGATCCGTGGCCTGCATCAGCGGGGACGAGACCAGCTCGATCAACGAGGTCTTTTCGGCCTTTCTTTCGGGGCAGGGATCCTCGGACATGTACCTCTTCCCAGGGGACGCTTCCACCCAGGCCCTGGTCTGGCAGGAGTGGATGGGGGGCAAGGGCCAGGTCGGTTACGACCTGGAACGGGCCGACCACGTCCTGATCCTGGGAGCCGACATGCTTGGCGGCTGGGGCTCGGTGGTCAAGAACAGCAAGGCCTTTGCCGCCAACCCCGGGGCCGACTACATCTATGCCGGCCCGGCCGCCAACTCCACCTCCGTGGTGTGCGACAAATGGGTCGCCGTGGACCAGGACGCCCTTGGTCACCTGGCACTGTCCATGGCCTACCACCTGCTGCGGGCCGGGAACCTGCCCTTCGGAATCGAGGGGCTGGACCGCTACGAGCAGTTCGTACTCAGCGAGTACACCCCGGAGAAGGCGGAGCAGAAGACCGGCCTGCCGGTGGGCACCATCAGGGAGCTGGCGCAGGGCCTTTCCCGCGCCTCCCGACCGGTTGTGGTGACCGGGTCGGTTGCCGGCCAGGGTGCCGGCCCCTTCGACCTCATGGCCGGGATGAGCCTGAACCTCCTGCGGAACCGGATCAACAAGCCCGGCC
>CAZUBS010000325.1:0-3091 GCA_964618595.1 uncultured Desulfohalobiaceae bacterium | reverse complement strand
TCTGGTAGAGGAAGACGCGCCGGTAGAGCTGGTCCACCATGAGGTTGATGAAGATGGCAATGACGCACGTGGGCCAGATCAGGGCATTGTACTTGTCCAGCTCGAAGGTCGGGGCCACTCCCAGGGGCACCAGGATGTTGGGCAGCAGGGCGATGGCCACGCTCAGGAGGAGGATGGCGGTGAACCTGTAGGGCAGGGCCATGAACACCGGCAGCAGGAACCAGTACATGAAGCCGGCGATGCCGTAGACCGGGCCGCTGTCCATCTGGGAAATGTGGTAGAGAAACACGGCCTCGGAGGCCAGGGTGACCGTGGCAAGGAACCATGGCAGCAGGGACCTGTGCATTCCGGCCAGGATGGCCAGGGGATAGAGCAGCACAATCAGGCCGATGAGTATCCGCAGCCACAGGGCGGAGAGCATGTCCGTGGGGTCGATGACCCAGTCCCAGAGCAGCAGGGCCACGGAAAGGAGCGAGGCGGCAATCCCGACATACACGGCGAGAAAGCGTGTTTCCTGGAATTTTTGCTCCAGATAGGTCTGCTCCAGCTCCGGGTTGAAGCCGGGTATCAGCCTGAGCTCGTGCAGTAGTGTTTCCGGGATACCCCTGAACATGACAGCACCGTCTGCCTTGTTGCACGCGTGTCGCCCCGGAGCAGGCCACGGATTCCGGTGACGATCACATCTGTCAGTAGCTTCGTTTGTCGATGATCCGGTTGGCCTTGCCGTCGAACCTCTCCAGTGTCCGGTGCTCCACCAGCTTGACCTGGAAGGAGACGCCGATCATGGCCACCAGCTCCTTTTCCACCAGCTCGACAATGGCCTGGGCCTCCCGGATGGAGTCCGTCAGCAGCCGGTCTTCAGCTTCTACCAGAATCACGGCCTTGTCCAGATGGTCCTCGCCCCGGTCGATGACCACCTGGTAGTGGGGGGTGAGGCCCTCGATGCCGAAGATCACGGCCTCGATCTGGTTGGGGAAGACATTGACCCCGCGCAGGGTGAACATGTCGTCGGTGCGCCCCAGGATGCGGCTGATGCGCCGGTGGGTGCGCCCGCAGGGGCAGGCTTCGGGAATGACAGTGGTCAGGTCTCCGGTGCGGAACCGGATCATGGGGAAGGCTTCCTTGGTCAGCGTGGTGATGACCAGCTCACCGCTCTGGCCGTCGGGGACCGGATCCAGGGTCTCGGGGTCGATGAGCTCGATCAGGAAGTGGTCTTCGTTGACGTGCAGGCCGGACTGCTCCAGACATTCCCCAGCCACCCCGGGACCCATGATTTCGGTCAGGCCGTAGTTGTCGGTTGCGGTGAGGTTGAGCCGGGACTGGATCTCGCCGCGCATGGCCTCGGACCACGTCTCCGCCCCGAACAGGCCGTATTTGAGGGACAGGGCGTTCACATTGACTCCCATGTCGGCCATGGTTTCGGACAGGTACAGGGCGTAGCTGGGCGTGCACAAGAGCGCCGTGGTGCGGTAGTCCTGCATGATCTGCACCTGGCGCCGGGTGTTGCCGCTGGAGCTGGGAACCACCGAGGCCCCGAGCAGCTCGGCGCCGTAATGGAAGCCGAACCCGCCGGTGAAGAGCCCGTAGTTGAAGGCGATCTGAACCACGTCGTCCTTGCCCACCCCGCCGGACATCAGGACCCGTGCCGCCAGCTTGGCCCAGCGATGGACATCGTTCCTGGTGTACCCGACCACCACTGCCTTGCCGGTTGTGCCGCTTGAGGCGTGGAGCCTGACAACCTCGCGCAGGGGCACGGCGAACATGCCGTAGGGGTAGTTGTCGCGCAGGTCGGCCTTGGTGGTGAAGGGCAGGGAGCGCACCTTGTCCAGGGAGCTGAAACGGTCCAGATCGATTCTGAGCTCCCGAAACTTTTTCCGGTAAAAGGGCACGTTGGTGGCCACCCTGTAGAGGGTGGACTGCAGCCTCTCCAGCTGGAGCTGCTCCAGATCCTCCCGGCTCAGGCACTCTTTGTCGGCTTCGAAATACATTGTTGCACCACCGCTTTGTTAGGAAAATGCCAGTTGTGTATGCGAATATTTTCGATGGTTCCTTGACAAGAAAAAGCGTCTCAATCTTGGAAAATTTTATCGGTTCGTCATTCCCGTACAGGCGGGAATCCAGTGCCTTTGGCTGAGATGGTCGTTAGATTCCTGGATTCCCGCCTGGCCGGGAATGACTTGAGGTAGTAACCGAAAGTATTCATCCCTCACCCTTCCCCGGCCTCCCGCCCAAGATAGGCCCGCTGCACGTCCCGGTTGGCCAGCAGCTCCTCGGAGGGTCCCTGGAGCATGATCTTGCCCGTCTCCAGCACGTAGCCCCTGTCAGCGACCCGCAAGGCGGCCTTGGCGTTCTGCTCCACCAGGAGAACGGTGTTGCCGGACTCCCTGAGGGCCACGACGATCTTAAAGATGTCGCGGATGATCAGTGGGGCCAGGCCGGTGGAGGGCTCGTCCAGCATGATCATCCGTGGGCCGGCCATGAGGGCCCGGGCCATGGCCAGCATCTGCTGCTCGCCTCCGGAGAGGGTCCCCGCCAGCTGGCTGCCCCGCTGCTTGAGCACCGGGAAGCGCTCATAGGCCGCTCTCAAGTCGCGGGCGCTGGAAGCCGGGTCCCTCCGGGACTGGACATACCCACCAAGGAGCAGGTTTTCGTGCACCGTCATGGGGGCGAAGATCTGCCGCCCCTCGGGAACCATGGAGCACCCCAGGCCAACGATCTTCTCCGGGCGTTTCCCGAGCAGGCTTTGGCCCTGGAAATCGATCGTGCCCGAGGTGGCGCGCACCAGGCCGGCAATGGACCGGAGCAGGGTGGTCTTGCCGGCCCCGTTGGCCCCGATGATGGTGACGATCTCCCCGGGGTCCACGTGCAGGGAGATGCGCTTCAGGACTCTGAGCTTGCCGTAGCCCGACTCCAGGTTCCTGATCCTAAGCATGCTCCTCCTCCCCGAGGTAGACGCGCACAACCTCCTGGTTGGCCTGGATTTCCCGGGGTGTCCCCTCGGCGATCTTCTCTCCGAAGGAGAGGACCAGGACCTCGTCGGAGATGTGCATGACCAGGGACATGTCGTGCTCGACCAGCAGCACGGTGATGC
>CAZUBS010000324.1:0-3097 GCA_964618595.1 uncultured Desulfohalobiaceae bacterium | reverse complement strand
CTGATCAAACTGTCCCTGCCCTTGTCCGTGGCGGTGCATCTGGGGTTGTTGTACCTGGTGTACAGCCTCTGGACGGACATCAGCGACTACCGGCTGATCACGCTCAAGCTGATGCTTATCGCAGTGCTTTTGACCCTGAGCCTGAACATCATCAACGGCTACATGGGCGAGTTCTCCTGCTCCCACCCCGGCTTCATGGCCATCGGGGCCTACATGGCCTCCATGTTCACTGTAGGCTTCTTCATGAACGACAAGGTGCTTGGCGAGGCCCTGATCAGCTCCTCCTGGGGCTTTGCCTTCTTCCCGCTGGCACTTGTCTTCGGCGGGGTCATGGCCTCGGTGGGTGCGCTGCTGGTGGCCGTGCCCTCGTTCAAGACCCGCGGGGATTACCTGGCCATCATTTCCCTGGCCTTTTTGTTCATCGTCAAGAGCTTCTTCGAGAACCTTCAACCGCTCGGAGGGCCCAGGGGGCTCGGGGGCCAGCCTGACTGGGCCACGCTGCCGGTGGTCTTTCTGGTGGTGGTCGTCGGTGTCTGGTTCATCAACAACTTCGTGACCTCCACCATGGGCAAGGCCCTGAACGCTGTGCGCGACGACGAGAGCGCGGCCGAGGCCATGACCGTGAACACCCGCAAGGCAAAGATGTCCGCCTTTCTGCTGGGCGCCTTTTGGGCCGGGGTGGCCGGAGGGCTGTTCGCCCACGTGCTGCGCTACGTCAACCCAGCCATGTTCGGCATTCAGAAGCTGGCCGAGGTGCTGGCCATGGTCTACTTCGGGGGCCTCAACTCCGTGTACGGCTCCATAGTGGGCGCGGTGAGCATCAGCATCCTGGGCGAGGCCCTTCGCCCCCTGGAGATCATGAAGTGGATCGTCATCCCCCTGCTGCTCATCCTGGTCATGATCTACAGGCCCCGGGGGCTGGTGGCCTTCAAGGAGTTCGACCTGCGCGCCATTCTCGGCCCCAGGCGGATCAAGGGGGAGGAGTCCTAAATGCCGCTTCTGCAAGTCGTGGGCATGAGTCACAACTTCGGCGGGCTGCGCGCCGTATGCAACGACGACCTGGTCATCGACCGTAGGGAGATCGTCGGCGTCATCAGCCCCAACGGCGGGGGTTTTTTTTTTAATGATACGGCGACCACCGGGATCTACACCCCCACCGAGGGCAAGGTGCTCTTCAAGGGCAGGAACATGGTGGGCCTCAGGCCGCACCGCATCGCCTCCATGGGGCTGGCCCGGACCTTTCAGGAGATGCGCCTCTGGCGGCACATGACCGTGCTGGAGCACGTCATGATGGCCCGCTACTCCAAGCTTTCCTACGGGCTGATCGGTGCCTTGATCGACTCCCCCCGCCGCCTGCGCGAGGAACGTGAGAGCCGGGACAAGGCCATGGAGTACCTGGAGATGTTCAACGTGGCCCGCTTCGCAGACGACTGGGTCACCAACCTGCCGTACGGCGCCCAGCGCCGGGTGGAGATGGCCCGGGCCATGGCCACGGACCCGCAGGTCCTGTTTCTGGACGAGCCCACCGTGGGCATGACCCCCGAGGAGATGGTGGGCATGATCGAGGTGGTGCGCAAGGCGCACTCCACCTTCAATCTGGCCATCTTTCTCATCGAGCACCGCCTGCGGGTGGTCTCAGAGCTCTGCCACAGGGTCCAGGCCCTGGTCTTCGGACAGGTCAGCACGGAAGGAAACCCCGAGGAGGTCCAGAGCCATCCCGAGGTCATCAAGGCCTACCTCGGCACCAAGAAGGTGAAGACGTAATGCTGCTCTCAGTCGAAAACCTGCGCCTGTCCTATGGAAACATCAAGGCCCTGCACGGTGTGGACTTCCACATCAACGACGGCGAGATCGTGACCATCATCGGGGCCAATGGGGCGGGCAAGAGCTCCACCCTGCGGGCCATCTCCCGGGTCGTCCCGGTCGAGCCCGGGACCCGGATGGACTTCCTGGGCCACGACCTGCTCAAGTACCCGGCCCACGAGGTGGTCAGCAAGCTGGGCATCTCCCACGTCCCGGAAGGCCGGCGCCTGTTCGGCAACCTGACCGTGCTGGAAAACCTCCAGCTGGCCGCCTTTGCCCGCAAGGACAAGCCGCAGATCGAAAAGGACATCGAGCAGGTCTTCTCCATCTTCCCCCGCCTGGACGAACGGCGGAGCCAGAAGGCCGTGACCATGAGCGGCGGGGAGCAGCAGATGCTCGCGGTTGGCCGGGCCTTTGTCTCCGGCCGGCGGCTGATGCTCCTGGACGAGCCCTCCATGGGGCTGTCCCCCCTGCTCATGTCCCGCGTCTTCGAAGCCCTGGAAGGGATCAACCGCGAGGGCACAACCATCCTCCTGGTGGAGCAGAACGCCCTCATGGCCCTGGAGTTCGCCCAGCGGGCCTACCTGCTGGAAAACGGCAAAGTGGTCCGCCACGGCCCAACCTCCGAGCTCATGGACGACCCCGAGGTGCAGAAGGCGTATCTCGGCGGCTGACAGCCTTTTTCCACAAAAGAAGAGTTCATGACACAAAGGGAACCTCTGCAGCACTTCAGCGAGGCAGAGTTAGCCGGGGTCATCGAAAAGCTCCTCGACGAACAGCCGCTGGCTGTGTTGGCCACCCAGCAGGGAGGCCGGCCCTACGCGACCCTGGTGGCCTTTGCCTGGACCCCGGATTTGAAATGCCTGGCCTTTGCCACCCCCCGGGCCACGCGCAAGTTCGAGCACATGCAGTCAAATCCGCGGGTGGCTCTGCTGGTGGACAACCGCACGGGCCGCCAGGAGGACTTTCACGAGGCCATGGCCCTGACCGTCCTGGGGGCAGCCCGTGAGAGCAGCGGCAATGAACGCGGCCGGCTGCTCGACTCCTATCTCGAGCGCCATTCCGCCCTGGCCGACTTCGTCCAGTCACCGTCCACCGCCCTGATGGTGGTGGATGTGGAGCGCTACATCCTGGTGCGCCAGTTCCAGAACGTGCTGGAGCTGCGCATGGCCCCCCCACGGTGATACTTCCCCCAGGCGAGTCTCCCTGCCTTCTTCATTTTGGTTCATCGGCGTTTGTGTCCATCCCCTTAAATAACTGACCCTACCTGCCAGGGAGACTTTTGCTTCCTCTG
>CAZUBS010000323.1:0-3108 GCA_964618595.1 uncultured Desulfohalobiaceae bacterium | reverse complement strand
TCGGGGAAAGGGGCCTGGCGCACGTTGCCGCAATCGAGCTCCAGGTAGCCGCAGGGCTGGACCTGGCCGCGGTGGGAGATGAAGCAGAACCCCACGCCGCCCAGGCACCCCCGGCTGACCGCGTCCAGGCCGAAGTTCTCAAAGGTGACCGGCACCCCTTCCTCCCTGGCCCGTTGACGGAGGATGCGGTGGTAGTGGGGGGCGCAGGTGGCCTTGAGCTGCATGTCGGTGGTCTTTCTGAAGTCGTAGAACCAGTTCAGGACTTCCTCGTACTCTCCCGCGGAAATGACCTCGGTGCCCAGCTCGGCTGCCCTGCCCGTGGGCACCAGCAGAAAGATGTGCCAGGCGGCTGCGCCCAGGTCCCGGGCCAGGTGGAAGATGTCCTTGAACAGGGGAAGGTTGTTCTTGGTCACCGTGGTGTTGATCTGGAACTCGATGCCGGCGTCCTTGAGGTACCTGATGCCGCGCATGGCCGCGTCAAAGGCGCCGGTTTCCCCCCGGAACGCGTCGTGCAGCTCGGCTGTGGGGGCGTCGATGGATATGGAGCAGCGCTCGATGCCGGTCTGCTTCATCCTGGCGGCGTTCTCGGGGGTGATCAGGGTGCCGTTGGGTGCCATGACGCACCGAAGCCCCCTTGACTTGGCGTGGGCCACCAGCTCGAAGATGTCCTTTCTGAGCAGGGGCTCCCCACCCGTGAAGATGATGATGGGGTTGCCCACCTGGGGGAAGGTGTCGATCAGCTCCAGGGCCTCCCGGGTGGAAAGCTCGCCGGGATAGGGCTCCAGATGGGCCTCTGCCCGGCAGTGCTTGCAGGCCAGGTTGCAGGAGCGGGTCACCTCCCAGGCGATGAGCCGGCAGACGGGAGTGCCGTCGTCCAGGGTCTTTCTGGGCATGGCCTCCGCACCGGGGTGCCCCTTGGCATGGGGGTGGCCTGTGGATTGCTCGGGGCTGTCGGGGATCTGGCGTTCGCTGCTCATTGTCGGCTCAGGGTTTCAAGCACGTCTTCGGTGAAGTAGGTCAGGATCAGGTCGGCGCCGGCGCGCTTGATCGAGGTCAGGGTCTCCAGCACCAGAGGGGTTTCGTCGATCCAGCC
Source organism: uncultured Desulfohalobiaceae bacterium (assembly GCA_964618595.1). Lineage (GTDB taxonomy): Bacteria > Desulfobacterota > Desulfovibrionia > Desulfovibrionales > CAZUBS01 > CAZUBS01. The sequence continues at coordinate 2,015 of CAZUBS010000323.1, read as the reverse complement.
GTTTTGTGCCGCGGCCTTGATCATGGCGTACTCCCCGCTGACCTGGTAGGCGGCCACGGGCAGGTCAAAGGCGTCGCGCACCAGCCTGACCACGTCCAGGTAGGGCAGGGCCGGCTTGACCATGAGGATGTCCGCCCCTTCGACCGCATCGGCCGAGGCTTCGCGCAGCCCCTCCAGCCTGTTGCCCGGGTCCATCTGGTAGGTCTTGCGGTCGCCGAACTGGGGCGGGCTTGCAGCAGCCTCGCGAAAAGGTCCGTAGAAACTGGAGGCGTACTTGACCGCGTAGGACATGATCGGCAGGTCGGTGAATCCCTCGGCGTCCAGGCGCTCCCGTATGGCGGCCACCCGCCCGTCCATCATGTCCGAGGGGGCCACCATGTCCGCCCCGGCCCTGGCGTGGGACAGGGCGGCACGGGCCAGCAGGTCAAGGGTGGGGTCGTTGAGCACCCGTCCGTCCCGCACCAGGCCGCAGTGGCCGTGGGAGGTGTACTCGCACAGGCAGACGTCGGTGATGACCACCAGCTCGGGAAAGCGCTCCTTGAGCGCAGCCACGGCCTGCTGGACAATGCCGTTGTCGGCGCAGGCCTGGCTTCCCTCGGGGTCCTTCTGCCTGGGGATGCCGAACAGGATCAGGCTGCGCAGCCCCTTGTCCACCACCCGCCCGACACGCTCCAGCAGCTTGTGCAGGCTGAGCTGGGATTGGCCGGGCATGGAGGTGATGGGTTTCTCAAAGGAGGCATCCTCCGTCTCCACCACGAAGTAGGGCATGATCAGGTCCTGGGGCCGGAGCACCGTCTCCCTGACCATCTCACGCAGTGCCGGGGTCCGGCGCAACCGTCTGCCGCGGAAGAATTCCATGGTAACCCTCAAAAAAAGTTCGAAGTTCGAAGCCAAGGAAAGTTCGAAGTTCGAAGTTCGAACTTTTTTTACCTTGCGCAGCAGGACGGTTCGCCGTCCGAGACCTCAACGGCGGGTTCGCCCAGCTCCCTGACCGGGGTGCCCGAGATCTCCTCGTCGCTCAGGTAGCAGGCCGGGTCCTGGGCCCAGAAATCATCGTAGTAGGCCTCGGCCCGGGCCCGGAAGTTGCCGCCGCAGATGTCCAGGAACCGGCAGCCGGCACAGCGGCCGCCCACGTGGGGCCGTTTGTCCTTGAGCTTGTGCAGCAGCTCTATGTCCGGGTCGTCCCAGATCTCGGAGAAGGGGCGCTCCAGCACGTTGCCGAAGGTGATGTGGCGCATGAACTGGTCGGCGTGCACCTGCCCGTCCCAGGAGATGCACCCGATGCCCCGCCCCGAGGAGTTGCCCTCGTTCCATTTGAGCAGCTCCAGAACCTGGCGGGCCCGCTCGGGGTCCTCCTTGAGCAGCCGGTACCAGACATAGGGGCCGTCGGCATGGTTGTCCACGGTCAGGACCTCCTTTTCCAGGCCCTTGTCGAACAGCGCCCGGGTGCGGTCCATGATCAGGTCAACCGCCTGCCTGGTCTCCTGGTGGGTGCTGTCCTCGTTGATCAGCTCGGAGCCCCGCCCGGAGTAGACCAGGTGGTAAAAGCAGATGCGCGGGATGTCCCGCTGCTCGATGAGGTCGAAGAGGTGGGGGATCTCCTGGGCATTTCTCTTGTTGATGGTGAACCTCAGGCCCACCTTGAGCCCCTCGGCCTGGCAGTTGGCCACGCCTTCCAGGGCCTTTTTGTACGACCCCTTGACCTTGCGGAAGCTGTCGTGGACCTCCTCGGCCCCGTCCAGGGAGATGCCCACGTAGGACAGGCCGACCTGCTTGAGCTCCCGGGCCTTGGCCTTGGTGATCAAGGTGCCGTTGGTGGAGATGACGGCGCGCATGCCCCGTGCGGTGGCGTGACTGGCCAGCTCCACCAGGTCCTCGCGCACCAGTGGCTCGCCGCCGGAAAAGAGCATGACCGGGGCCCCGTAAGCGGCCAGATCGTCGATGATCTCCTTGCCCTTGTCCGTGGAGATGGGGTCGTCGCCCCTGGGTTCGATAGCCTGGGCGTAGCAGTGCAC
>CAZUBS010000322.1:0-3110 GCA_964618595.1 uncultured Desulfohalobiaceae bacterium | reverse complement strand
AAGATCGTGCGCAGCGAGTTCAGGATCGAGTGGTTGAAGTACTTCTCCCAGGCCTTCCGCAAGATGCGCGTGCTGGGGGAGGGGATGACCGCCTACATGGGCCAGGTCGACACCACGGACATCCTGGTGGTCCTGGCCGACTTCTTCCTCAGGGTGCACGGCATTTCCTGGACCATCGTCAGCGGCACGTTCGACGACAAGCTGGTCGTGGTCTTCCGGGGGGACGGGCTGCGCAGGGACATGGGCAAGTTCGCCACCCGGCTCTTCGGTGATCTGGGATCGGCCGGGGGGCACAGGTCCATGGCCAGGGCGGAAATCCCCCTGGAAAAGCTGGGCAAGCAGCACCCGCAGCAGTTTATCTGGGAGCAGCTCAGAAACCGCCGGCACCCGCGCAAGGCCAAGAAGCCGGCCGCAGAAGTCACGGGCCAGGAGGGCGGAAAGTCTTGAACAGGGATCCTGCTGCAGCGGGATTTTCAATCCGCTGCGGTTGCCCGCAGGAGAGTACATGAGCCTCAAGGACCGCTTGCAACTCGATGCGGAGCCCCTCTACCTGGTCGACGGCAGCTCCTTCCTCTACCGCGCATTTTACGCCTACCCGGACCTGAAGCGCTCCGACGGATTTCCCACCAATGCCTTGTACATCGTGCTCAGGATCCTGCTCAAGATCATCAGGGAGGAGCAGCCGCAGTTCATGGCCTTCTTTCTGGACGGCAAGGGCAAGACGTTCCGGAACGAGATCTACAGCGATTACAAGGCGCAGCGCCCCAGAATGCCCGAGGCCCTGGAGCTGCAGGTCAAGCCACTGCTCGAAGGGGTGAGGGAGCTGGGCATCCATGCCGAGGTTTCCGAGCAGGGCGAGGCCGACGACAGCATTGCCAGTCTGGCCCGTCAATACAAGAACAGCAGGCCCGTGGTCATCGTGGGCTCGGACAAGGACCTCTTCCAGTGTCTGGAGGAACGCAGGGTGGTCCTCTGGGATCCCGGGCAGCGGACGGAAAAGGTGGTCACGGAAAAAGACTTCCGGGAGCAGACAGGCCTCGATACCGACCAGTGGCCCGACTACCAGGCCCTGGTCGGGGACTCCAGCGACAATATCCCGGGGGTGCCGGGGATCGGGCCCAAGACCGCCGGGAAGCTGCTGGGGACATTCCGCAGCCTGGAGGAGCTGCGTGAACATCTGGATGAACTTGCACCCAAGGAGCGGAACAAGCTCGAACCGCATCTGGACGAGGCCTTTGTCTACCGGAGGTTGACACGGCTGCGCACCGACTTCCACCCCATGGAGCCCTTGTCTACATTCAGGCGCACCGATCTCGACCCGGAGGGGTTCAGGCGGTTTTTGCAGCGCTATGAGTTCAGGACACTGGTCAGCGAGCTGGAGCAGGTTCTGGGAGAGAGCGGGGAGGAAGAGAAGCCGGCTGCCGACTCCTTGCGTGTGGACAGGGAGCTGGACCTGGCCAGGCTGTCCGGGCGGGACGCAGGGGTGGTCCCCGGGGAGCAGGGAGAGTTCTGGCTGGGTCTGGAGGGGGAAGAGTATCTGGACACCTGGACGGTGGATGAGCTGGTCACTGCGCTTGGCGTGTGCCGCATGGTCTACCTGCCTTCCCTCAAGGTTCTCCTGGAGTCCGACCCGGCCTGGGAACGGCTGCCCATTGAGAGATGCAGGGACATAGGCCTGGCCGCCTACCTGCTCAACCCGGAGGAACGCAACTACAGCTGGTCCAGGATATTTCAGGCGCACCTGCCCGAAACCGGCCTGCATGCGGAAAATCAGGGGCTGGGCGCCCTGGTGATCGGCCGCCTTCTGGAGCGCAGGCTTGCGGACGCGGGGCTGGACCGGCTCATGACCACGGTGGAAATGCCCCTGGTGACCGTGCTGGTGCACATGCAGGAACGGGGCGTGGCCATTGACCGGGATGCCTTTTCCGGCTTCCTGGAGGAGGTCAGGGAGGAGCTCGAGGCCCTGGAGCGCTCCATCTGCGAGCAGGCCGGCCAGCACTTCAACCTGCGCTCCAGCCGGCAGCTGGCGGAGGTGCTCTTCGACAGGCTGAAGCTCAAACCAGGGCGCAAGACGCCGGGGGGATTGCCTTCCACGGCCAGCCCGGTCCTGGAGGGGCTCAGGGGACAGCACGGGATTATCGCGGATATCCTGCGCTACCGCATTTTGGAGAAGCTGCGCTCCACCTATCTCGAGCCCCTGCCCAGAATGGTGGGGGCGGACGGCCGTCTGCACACCACCTTCAACCAGCAGGCCACTGCCACCGGGCGCCTGTCCAGCAGCAACCCCAACCTGCAGAACATACCGATCCGGGGAGAGTTCGGCTCCAGGATGCGCTCCTGCTTCTTGGCGGGCCCGGATCACTGTATCGTTGCCGCGGACTATTCACAGATAGAGCTCCGGATTCTGGCCCACCTGTCGCAGGAACCGAATCTCGTGGAGGCCTTTCAAAGAGACGAAGACATCCACAGCCGCACAGCCGCCCTGCTCTTTGACACCGAGCCGGGCTCGGTCGCCCCTGATCAGCGCCGCAAGGCCAAGACCATCAACTTCGGCCTGCTCTACGGCATGGGGCCGCAGAAGCTGGCCGGCGAGCTGGGAATCACCCTGTCCGAGGCCAAGTCCTTCATCGAGATCTACTTCAGCCGTCTGGGCAAGGTCAGCGCCTTTTACGAAGATGTGGAGACCTGGGCCAGGCAGTACGGCTATGTGACCACCCTGGGGGGGAGGAGGCGCCTGCTCGAGCACATCAACTCCCCAAGCCCCAACCTGGCCCAGCAGGCTCGGCGCATGGCCATCAACGCCGTGGTCCAGGGCAGCGCAGCGGACATCATCAAGATGGCCATGATCCGGGCAGACCGGGATCCCGAGCTGCAGGCCCTGGGGGCCAGGCTCATCCTCCAGGTCCACGACGAGCTCCTGCTGGAGGTCCCGGAGAGCACCGCCCTGGAGGCTGGTGCACGGCTGGAAAGTATCATGGAAACCATATACACTCTCAGCGTTCCCCTGAAGGTTGACTGGGGCAGTGGGAGCAGCTGGGACGCCGCGCATTGACGGCAGTCTCCCTCGGAATCCAGGGGTTTGGGAGTATTTCACGGAGGTCGAAGATGGG
>CAZUBS010000321.1:0-3112 GCA_964618595.1 uncultured Desulfohalobiaceae bacterium | reverse complement strand
GGATTTCAAAAGGTGACAACCCTGGCTCAGCCACCAACGGAGGGGATTTGAAGGATTTTGTCATCCCCGAAGCGCCCCCGCTTCTCGCCGGTCTCAACAGCTACTACGTCAACGTGGCCCGGCTGCTGGAGCATTTCAACGAGTCAACCTTTTCCGGGGTCATCCACTTCAGGTCCTTCCAGGCGGAAGCGGTCCTTTTCCTCGATTCGGACAGGATCTTGTCCAGTCAGTACAGGGAAGGGGATCAAAGCATCGAGGGCAGGGAAGCGGTGCAAAGGCTCCTGGAGTCAACCGGACAGAACAACTACACCATCGACCTCATCCCGTTCGACCCCGACAGGATCCACTTCTGGACCAGCCTGAAGGAGGTGGAGGTGATCCATTCCGGGCTGTCCTCGGAGTTCACCGACCTCCAGGCCCTGATCAAAAAGATGGGCAACGAGCATTTGACGGGGTACATTGAGGTCAGTCGGGAGGGGAGCACCCTGGGGTATATTTTTTTCCTCAATGGCGAGGTCGTCCAGGACAGCTACGCTATCGTGGACAGAGGGGGGAGAAAGCAGGGTTTGGGGACCGAGTCTTTGATTGAGGAGAGCCGCAGGGAGAGCTCCATGCTCTCGGTGGCCAGGGTCAAGTCAGGGAGTCATGCACCGTGGGAAGACCTGGCCCAGGTCCCGGAGGAGGAGAGACCCCTTTCCCCCAGGGTCCTGGACATGGTGCAGGATCTTCTGATCACCACCCAGGGTCTGATCAGCAGGAAAAAGAGATCCAAGGAAAGCTTCCAGATCCTGTTCAGGAAAAAATGCATGCAAAAGGTCACGAGCTATGACTTTCTTGACCCTTTTGCTGCAGAATTTGTTTTTGAGGACAATCGGGTCTCCTTCCACGGAAAGATCCCTGAAGAGGAGCTGGCCCGGGGTGTTTGTGAATGTGTCCTGGAGCTTGCTGCGGAGACGGGCCTCACCAGTGAGCTGCACCGGCAGCTCGGGCCCTGGAGGGAGCGTTTCGCAAACGAGATTGCCCGTCTTGACCTGGCGGTGTGATCCTCATGTGTGGACGGTCCGGCCCTTTTTTTGTCTCATCCATGAGTCGAGGGAACCTTCTTTAAAACATCTCCTCACAACAGCCCGGCACACAAGGCCAGGTGGCTGACCTCTTTTCTGGACAACGTCCCAGCCGCTGTCTACCGGACTACGGTGGAGGGGAGGATCATCTACTGCAACCGAGCCACGGCCAGGCTCTTCGGCTGCAGCTCCGCTGAAGAGCTGCAGGGAACATCCGTGACCGCTCTGTATCAGGACATGCGGGCCCGGGGCTACCTGGTCCAGGGCATTCTGATCAATCTGGAGGTGCGCGAGCTCCTGCTGCCGCAGATCAAGAAGGACGGTACGCCCATCTGGTGCCGTCTGGGTGCCAGGGCCGTACTGGACGACGAAGGGGTCGTCGAGTTCATCGACGAATGGGTGCGCGACGTGACCGGCGAGATCGGAGAGGCCGAAGCCGATGCCACGATCATGCAGCTGATCAACGCGGCCAACAGTTTCGTGGTCTTTATCGACCTGAAGGGAAGGATCCTGGACATGGATCCAACCGGATACAGGAGCCTCAATTTTGACAAGCTCGATGTCCTGGGGCTGTCCCTGACGCGGTTTGTCCGGCAAGGAAGCGACACATCACTGGACCGGCTGCTCGACACGGTGGTTCGAACCGGCTCAGGAGAGGAGCGCATCACCCTGCGGGACGGTGCGGGCCAGGACAGAAGCCTGCTCATGAAAGCCTTTCTCAAGCACAAAGGCGGGCAGCAGGACCACATCGTCTGTATCGTCAGAGACATTGCCAAGGACGAGAAGCAGGAGGACGACCTGGCCAGCGCGAGCAAGCTGGAAGGGGTGCTGGAGATGGCCGGGGGGGTTTCCCACCGGCTGAACCAACCCCTGATGAGCATCAACAGCCTGGTCAACGATCTGCTCGGTTCCATGGAAAAAGACGACGCACGGTACGCCAAAATCCAGAGAATCGACGAGCAGGTCAAAGAGATGAACGCCATTGCCAGGAAGATCTCCGGAATCAGCAGGTACGAGGCCACCGACTATGTCTGGGGTCTCAAGATCGTGGATATCGACAAGGCATCGGGGAATGACCTCGAGGAGTAGCCCGGTATGAAAAAGGTTCTTATCGTCGAGGATGACCAGACCATTCGCGGCATCATGAAGCTGGACATGGAAAAGTATTCCAATGCGTTTGAGACCGTGGTTGCCGAGGACGGCATAGAGGCCATGGAGATGCTCAAGCAGCACCAGGTCTCCCTGGTGGTCACCGACCTGAAGATGCCCAACATGGACGGGTTCGCCCTGCTCGGGCACATCCTCGAGCAGTACCCCCACATCCCGGTGATCATCATGACCGCTTACGGGACTCCCAAGCTCAAGGAAGCCGCCCGCAACAGAGGCGTGGTCGACTTCATCGACAAACCCTTCACCATGGAGTTCCTGGCGGAGAAGATCCTGCAGAGCATGCAGCTCGAGTCTGACGGCGGTACCCTGCACGGGATATCCACCGGGATGTTTCTGCAGCTCATCGAGATGGAACAGAAGACCTGCACGGTGCGGGTGATGGAGAAGGTCACCGACAGGCAGGGGGTGCTCTTTTTCAGCAAGGGAGTCCTGCTCGACGCCACGTGCGAGGGGTTGCGCCGGGAGCAGGCGGCCTACGAGATCTTTTCCTGGGAAAAGGTCAGCATCTCCATCCAGAATACCTGCCCGGTCTCCACCAAGCACATCCAGGGGGATCTGCAGGGGCTTCTCCTTGAGGCCATGCGCCGCAAGGACGAATCCTCAGAGACGTCGGAAAAGGCCATTGAGGAGTTCCGCGAGCTGGACGAGGAGCAGGAAAGCCTAGAATTCGAGGAAGAGGGCATCGGAACCGACGGGCAGGAAGGCATCGAGGTCATCGAGGAGCTGCAGGACGTGGAGGAGGAGATCCGCTTCCGGCTCATGCAGGAGGTGGGGCAGCGATGCGGCTTGAAGGACATCTCCCACGACCCTTACGGAGAGCCTGTGGTCGGCGCAGTGTCCGAGCTCGGCAGGGCTATGGGGTCGGGCACCCCGCAGCC
>CAZUBS010000320.1:0-3131 GCA_964618595.1 uncultured Desulfohalobiaceae bacterium | reverse complement strand
GGAGCTTTTTCATTGCCGTGCTGGGAGCCCTGCTGCTCCTGTTCATTTTCCGCCAAGTCCGCAGGTGACCATCTGACTGCCTGACAAGGACTGTGTGTTTACAGCCCGACAGGCTTTGGGTTGCAGCTCTCGTTCTTGTCAGGACGCTGAGCACTGGCTGCTTTAATTTTGGACATGGATGAAAGGTAGAGTTGTACTGTGCTTGCTCAAAACAGTTCTCTATCACGGAAATTCCCCCGGAAACCCTTGACCCCGGGCCCGGAGCGAGTAAAGTGGCTTCAACCCGTCCCGGTCCCGCAGGCATTCCATTGCGGGGGGGCGGGCTTTGCCCGAGGTTTGCGGTGACCCGTCTTTCGTGAGTTGCCGCGCGGTTTCATCATTCATTCAGGAGTAGGACTGTGAACATTTATGTAGGGAACCTTCCCTGGTCGGCATCGGAAGAAGAAGTGGAGCAACTTTTTGCAGACTTTGGTTCAGTGAGCTCGGTCAAGCTGATCAGCGACCAGCACACCGGCCGTCCCCGCGGCTTCGGCTTCGTGGAGATGGACGACGAAGGTGGCGCCAAGGCCATCGAGTCCCTGGACGGCACGGATTTCGGCGGCCGCACCCTCAAGGTCAATGAAGCCAAGCCAAGGACAGAGCGCAAGCCCCGCTGGTAACAACGTCAGCCATTCCGAAACCCGCTGGAGACAGCGGGTTTCGGAATCCTCTCCGGCCTTTCTTTCCTTCCCTGTTTCCATCCCGCCTGATTTTCTACCTGATACCCGAGACTCCATGGAGAACGCGGCCGTCGGTCAAGACGCCGCCAGTCGCTGCAACCCGTCGCGGTCCAGGATACGGATGGTCCGCCCGGCTGCATCCAGCAAACCCTCCTGCTCCAGCTTGCGGATGCTCCGGGACAGGGTCTCGGGGGTGGTGCCCAGGCTTTTGGCCATCTCCCGCTGGGTGATGCACAGCTCGAAGGTTTCCCGGTCTCCACGGGAGCAGTCCATGGTGCTGGAATGCACCAAAAAGGCGGCCACCCGTTGCGGCACGTCCTTGAGTGCCAAGGTTTCGATGAGCTGCATGGCGTTCTTGAGGCGGCGTGCCATCACCCCCATGATGTTGAAGAGCAGGGATGGGTGGGCGCGCACCATGACCTCCAGGGCGGCCCCGGGGATGGTCAGGATACCGCTTTCTTCCAGAGCAGTGACAGTGCCCGGGAGCGGCTGCTGCTGAAAAGAGGAAGCAAGGCAAAACGGTTCCCCCGGACCGAATATGAAAAGGATCTGCTCCCGTCCTTCGGGAGAGGTCCTGGACAGCTTGACACGCCCGGAAAGCACCAGCCGGAAATCCCGGTCCAAGGTGGCAGCGCTGGAAATGATCTCCCCCCCTCGGTAGTGGCGGATCATGGCGCTTTGTGACAAGCTTTCGAGCTCTGTTTCCGACAGCTCCCGAAAGAGGTCTATCCGCTGCAGCAGGTCGGGATGGACCATGGCTCCTCCTTTTCTATCCGTTGACGCAGATCAATGGACTGGCCCGCACAGTGCGTTATATGCTACCCTGAATCGGTACAAAATCACCCCTCGGGAAACAACAACGGGACAAGAAGCATATGAAGCTCGTGAAACACAACCAGCGCATGAGCAGGCGCACCTTCCTCCAGGCACTCGGGCTTGGCGGGGCGGGACTGGCCATTCCCTCGCGGGCCAGGGCCATCGGCAGGGTGGACGACGCTTCCGAGCTGGCCACCCTGCTGGACCTTTCCAAGTGCATCGGGTGCGGAGCCTGCGTCGACGCCTGCAGGGAAACAAATGCCCACAAGTTCCCCCGGCCCGAGAAACCCTTCCCCAGGATGTACCCCCCCAGGGTCAAGGCGGCAGACTGGTCCGACAAAAAGGATGTCCGGGACCGTCTGACCCCTTACAACTGGCTGTTCATCCAGACGGCCTTTGTCGAGTACAAGGGGACGACCCACGAGATCAACGTCCCCCGGCGCTGCCTGCACTGCCAGAACCCGCCCTGCGCCAATCTCTGCCCCTGGGGGGCGGCCCTGAAGCAGCGCAACGGCATCGTGCGCATCAATGCCGACATCTGCCTCGGCGGGGCAAAGTGCAAGATGGTCTGCCCCTGGGAAATCCCCCAGCGCCAGACCGGCGTGGGTTTGTACAAGGACATCCTTCCCAACTTCGCAGGAAACGGGGTCATGTACAAGTGTGACCGCTGCTACGACCGGGTGGCCCAGGGCAAGCTTCCGGCCTGTATCGAGGCCTGTCCTTTTGACGTCCAGACCATCGGTCCCCGTACGGAAATCATGGCCCGGGCCCTCGACCTGGCCAGGGAAATGGACGGGTTTCTTTACGGGGCCGAGGAAAACGGCGGCACCAACACCGTCTACGTCTCCCCGGTGCCCTTCGAGCTCCTCGACCAACAGGTCCAGGCCGGCCCGGGACGCCCCGGCCTGGGAGCCGTGGACAACACCATGGCCAGGGAGGAAACCCTCGGGCTGGCACTGCTGACCGCCCCTGTGGCCGGCATTGCAGCAGGGCTGCTCAAGGCCGGTGCCTGGCTGAAACGATCAGCCACGTCCGACAAGGGAGAAGCTCCGTGACCAAATCCAGGACAGAAATCCTGATCTTCCGGATCTCGGTGGCAGTACTTGCCGTGACCGGCCTGGGACAGATGCCCTTATACAAACGCTACTACATTGCCGACATCCCGGGGCTGGGCTTCCTGGCCGATTTCTACCTGCTGCACTGGATCCACTATGTCGCTGCAGCGGTATTCCTGTTCCTGCTGCTCGAGTGGGCGGCCATGAAGGCAGTCCTGTATGTCAGACAAGGGCGCCGCCCCACACCGGGGGAGCTCTTCCTGGCCCCAATCCTGACGGTCCTCGTGGCAACCGGGTTCCTGCGGGTGCTCAAGAACTTCCCCTCGATCGCCGTGTCACCGGCCGAGGCCATGGTCGCGGACATCGTGCACCTGGTGGCCGCTGTCTTCTTCGGGCTGGCCTCGCTTGCGCTTTATGTTCTGCGCCGCAGGCAGGCCAGGGCCTGAGGAAACCTTCGGCCGCCTAAGCGTGATCTGTAGGGGCAGGCCAGCGGGGATTTTTCAACGGCCTGCGCGCTACATCAGCTGGTAGATTCTGACCT
>CAZUBS010000319.1:0-3142 GCA_964618595.1 uncultured Desulfohalobiaceae bacterium | reverse complement strand
ACATCTCCCAGAAGAATGACGTTCAAATTCCTGTTGGACGAGTAGGGTATTTTCCTCATGGTCCTGCAAGGAAAAAAACGCTGTCGGCAGTCGCTGGCATTCTTGCTGCCAAACCCCTGGCTTTCCGAGAGGAAGCAGGACAGCGTCTTGTGCAGGCCGGCGTCCGGAGGCGTGCGCATTTCCCACCCCAAGATCCGCCGTGCCTTGTCAGTATTGGAAAAGTTTCGTTTTACATCGCCCACCCGTGGCGCGGCATTGATTATTTCCACCGGCCCGATGCCGTGTTCCTCCATGGCTGTGCGCAGGGCCTGCGCTATCTCCGCCACACTCGTCTCGCGCGAGGTTGCGATCTGGAAAATCTCCCCCCCAGCGCCACTGGCTGTGGCCGCCTTCCGAACGGCGTCCACCAGATCCTCCACGTAGATGAAATCCCTGGTCTGGGAGCCGTCGCCGTAAATCTCAAGGGGCAGCCCCTGCAGGGCCCGGCGGATGAACCTGGCCACCACGCTGCTCTTGCGGCTGGACAGGGGGCCGTAGACATTCCCGAAACGAAGCCCGACCGTTTCGACGCCATAGGTCCTGAAGTAGGCCGAGCAGTATCCCTCCCCGGCCAGCTTGCTCGCCCCGTAAGGCGAGACCGGATGGGCAGCCAGCTCCTCGTGGATGGGCGGGTCGCACTCGCCCACCGGGGCCCCGCTGGAGGCGAAGACGAAACGCCGTACCTGGTTGTGACGGGCCGCCTCCAGATAGTTGAGGGTGCCAAGGACATTGACCTCGCAGTCCAGGCGCGGGTTCTCCACCGAAGGAGCCACACCGGTGTTGGCTGCCAGGTGCACGATGCACTCCGCCCCCCGGCAAGCGTCACGGGCCAGTTCCTGATCCCTGATGTCGCCCACCACCAGCTCGACCGTCCCCGGCTGGAGCGCAGTGATGTCCAGCAACTCGTCACGGTTTTTTTCAACAAAAGAGACCACCTGCAGCAAATCGTCCCGGCTCCCCTCGCTCAGGTTGTCCACGACACGTATCCGGTGCCCACCCTGTGCGACCAGATCCTGGATGAGGTTGCGGCCGATGAACCCGCACCCACCGGTAAGAAGCCAGCTTTTCACCATGTGACGCCCTTGTAGATGATATCGGGGCGAATGTTTTCCCGGTGGCCGGCAACAACGCCCAGCATGTCCCGGAGGACCTCCTGGGTGAGCAGGTGCGGCGTGACGCCAAGGTCCAGGAGCCCCTGGTAGGTCGGGTTGTAGTAATGCTCCTCAGCCTCTTTTCGCGGGTTTTCCAGGTGGTCGACCCGCACATCATAACCACAGGCGGCGCCCGCACTGCTGACCATCTTGGCCAAATCGATCACGCTGAAAGTCTCCATGACCTGGTTGAAGATGCGCAACTCCCCGGGCTGGGCCGGCTTGGCCGCGGCAGCCTCGACGCACTGCAGGGTGTCCCTGATGTTCAGGTACCCGCGAGTCTGCCCGCCACTGCCGTACACTGTCAGTGGATACCCCGCTACAGCCTGGACCAGGAACCGGTTCAGCACGGTGCCGAAGACCTCATCGTAGTTGAAGATGGTTCGCAGCCGGTGATCGCCCGCGGACTCCCTGGTGTCGATGCCGTAGACCGGCCCCTGCATCAGGTCGGTCACCCCGAGTCCCCAGGTGCGCACCCCGAACCAGAGCAGGTCGGTGTCCATGATCTTGCTGGTGTGGTAGATAGAGCTGGCCTGCCTGGGGAAGAGGAACCGGTCCTGCCTGCCCTTGTGGGAGATCTCGATCCACCCTTCCTCGATGTCGATGTTCGGGGTGCCGTACTCCCCCATGGTGCCGAGCTTGATGATGTGCGTCTCGGGGCAGAAGTCCTTGACCGCGAACATCAGGTTGTTGGTCACCAGCAGGTTGTTGCTCAGAGTAATGTTGGCATGGTGGTGGCTGAGCAGCGAGTAGGGTGCCGAGGGCTGCTCTGCATAGTGGATGACGGTCTGCGGCGGGCCGGGGACCTGGGAACCGTGCGGCCAGGTGCACGCCGCTCCACCTCTCAGGATCCCCCGGATCAGCTCCGGTTGGGTCAGGTCGCCGACAACCACCCGGATGGTACGCCCGGTCAGGTCCCGCCAGATCCCGGCCCGTTCCACCAGGGTGGGAACGGGGTAGAGCATGCCGGCATCCAGCTCCAGGCAGGCCGTGCGGCGGAAGTAGTTGTCCACCACCGTGACATTGTGGCCAAGGCTGGAGAAGCGCATGGCCGTGGGCCACCCCAGATACCCGTCACCCCCCAGAATCAGCACCTCGGACATGCACCCTCCCCGATATGCGCGCCAAGCTGCGCAAAAGCAGCAGAACAGCCTTCCCCAGCCACAGGCATCTGTCCCGAACAGTTGTTCATTTATCCGGCCAATGCCTTTCACTGGGGTGCTGCAACCCTGTCAGCTCCTCTTCGAGCAGATCGTTGTTGCGCAGGAAGTCCAGCAACTGCTCCTTGCTCAAGGGCTTCTCATTTGAGGAGTTGTAGGGTTTTTGCACATCTTTGGAAAGGATCCCCGGCAGCTGGTAATCAATTGTCTGGTACAACCCCCTGAAGGCGGGCAGGACAACGAAGTACTGCTCCAGCTCCCAGGTCCGCCTGGTCTCCTCCCGGCTCATGAGCTCCTCGTAGAGCTTCTCCCCGGGCTTGGTCCCGATGTTCTCGATGGCGACCGCCCCGGGGTCGTGGCCGAAACGCGGGGCCAGCTCCTGGATCATGACCTCGGCCAGGTCCTGGATCCGGATGACCGGCATCTTGGTCACAAGGACCTCGCCCCCCCGGGCGATCAGGGCCGAGTCAATGACCAGGCGCACGGCCTCGGAGATGGACATGATGAACCGGGTCATGTCCGGGTCGGTCAGGGTCACGGGACCGCCTTTGCGGATCTGCTCCCGGAAGATCGGTATGACCGACCCCCTGGACCCGAGCACGTTGCCGAACCGGGTGGAGGCGAACACCGGTCCGTCCCCCCGCTTGTTGCTGTTGGCAGCGGTCATGAGCCGCTCCCCCATCAGCTTAGAGGTGCCCATGACGTTGGTGGGGTTCACGGCCTTGTCCGAGCAGGTAAAGATGACCCGTCCGACCCCGCTTTCAGAGGCTGCGTCAATGACCTTGCCCCCCC
>CAZUBS010000318.1:0-3146 GCA_964618595.1 uncultured Desulfohalobiaceae bacterium | reverse complement strand
CACGACCTCGTCGATCTCCTCCTGCCCGATCAGCGGGGACCCGAAAACCAGAAAATCCTTGCGAGACATTGAAATTCCTGCTTTTTTCTCTACCAAGCCTGGGTGCAAATCACCCCTAAACCAAGGCGGCAACATTGACAATAACCGCCGAGTCACCACACTATGTGGCCTGTTGACACTCCCTCATCCCATGGAGGCCCTGTATGCCGGAATCCGATGTCACGCTCTATGCCCTGTCCACCTGCGTCCACTGCAAGAACGCCCGCAAGTATCTCGACGAATGCGGTACAGACTACGAATGCATCTACGTGGACAAGCTCCAGGGCGATGAGCGAAAAGCCATGATCGACGAGGTCAGGAAGCACAACCCCAGCCTGTCCTTCCCCACCATCCGCATCGGGGACAAGGTCGTTGTCGGTTTCAGGAAAGACGAACTCAAGGAGCTGCTTGGACAATGACTCCCCAGCAACTTTACGAAACCCTGCGCAAGCTCCAGGAGCCCAAGGGCTACTACTTCAACCAGGACCAGGCCATGACCCTGCAGCTCCTGGAAAGCCTTCTCGTCAACAAGGAGCGGTACGGGTACATGGCCTGCCCCTGCAGGCTGGCCTCGGGCGACCGGGAGCTGGACCAGGACGTGATCTGTCCCTGCATCTACCGAGAGCCGGACGTCCGAGAGTACGGCAGCTGCTTCTGCGGGCTTTACGTGTCCAAAGAGTGGAACGCCGGTCGCATTCCCCACGAGTACGTGCCGGAGCGCCGCCCCCCCGAGAAGGTCCTGGCCGCACTGGAGAAAGCCGGGGAAGACTAGGGGAGCTCGAAGCTCAAAGCTTGAAGCCGGAAGGGAAGAGCCCAGGAAAAAAAACGAGCACATGGAGAAAGAGTGCTGCTTTCGCCGCCTTTTTTCTTCATTACCCCATGCTGTGAGCCTGCCTTGTCTTTTCCCGTTCCTGGGGCTACAAGTCCCCCCCAAAATGGACAGACGCGAGGAGGAGTACCATGCGAGACAAAGTGGAAGCCGTGCTGGCCAAGGTCAGGCCGGTACTCCAGGCAGACGGCGGCGATGTGGAGCTTGTGGAGGTCACCGATTCCGGTGTGGTCAAGGTCAGGCTCGTCGGGGCCTGCAAGGGCTGCCCCATGTCTCAGATCACGCTCAAGAACGGCATCGAGCGCACCCTGCTCAAAGAGGTCCCAGAGGTCAAAGCGGTCGAGTCGGTTTAGGATAGCTCAAAGCTCAAAGCTGAAAGCTCAAAGCAAAACCTAAGAATTATTTTCTGTTCTTGCTTTGCCCTTCCAGCCGTGACACACCATTGCTCCTTGAACTTTCTCTGAACTCCTGATTTGATGCTGTTTTCTTACTTTGAGCTTTTCCCCTTCGCTGAAGCTACGGAGAACAGGTCAGCTTTAAGCTCATTTTTCCAAGTTTTCTTGCTTTGAGCTTTCAGCTTTGAGCTTTGAGCTCATTTTTTGGATTTTTCTTACTTTGAGCTTTCAGCTTTGAGCTTTGAGCTCTTTTTTGGGATTTTTCTTACTTTGAGCTTTGAGCTCATTCCTTCGGAGTATCCATGACCCAGATCGTGACCCGTTTTGCCCCCAGCCCGACGGGGTTTCTGCACATTGGCGGCGCCCGCACCGCCCTGTTTTCCTGGCTCCTGGCCCGCCACCATCAGGGCAGGTTCCTGCTGCGCATCGAGGACACCGATGTGAAGCGCAGCACACCCGAGGCCATCCAGGCCATCCTCGACGCCATGCACTGGCTCGGGATGGACTGGGACGGTGAAGCGGTCTTTCAGAGCCGGCGCCGGGACAGACACAACCAGGTGGTGGACCAGCTCCTGGAAAAGGGTGTGGCCTACCGCTGCCGCTGCACCCCTGACGCGGTCGAGGCCATGCGCGCAAAAGCCCGGGCTGAAGGCCGCAAACCCAAGTACGACATGACCTGCCGGGAGAAATGCCTTGAGCCGGGGCCGGACACGGTGGTCCGGTTCAAGACCCCGGTTTCCGGTCACACCGGGTTCACCGACCTGGTCAAGGGCCCCATTGCGGTCGACAACAGCGAGCTCGACGACATGATCCTGCGGCGCTCCGACGGCAGCCCCACCTACAACCTGGCCGTTGTGGTCGACGATCACGACATGGGGGTGACCCATGTGCTGCGCGGTGACGACCACACCAACAACACCCCGCGCCAGCAGCTCCTGTACCAGGCCCTTGGATGGGATGTCCCGGCCTTTGGACATGTGCCCATGATCCTGGGCCCGGACAAGAAGAAGCTCTCCAAGCGACACGGCGCGCTGGCCGTGATGGAGTATGAAAAAATGGGCTACCTGCCGGATGCCATGGTCAACTACCTGGCCCGGCTGGGATGGTCCTCGGGTGACCAGGAGCTGTTCTCCAGGTCAGAGCTGGTGGCCCGGTTCAGCCTGGACAACCTCAACTCATCCGCCGCGGTGTTCGACCTTGAGAAGCTGAACTGGGTCAACAGCCACCATATCAAGGAGACACCGTCACGCGAGCTGGCCCCGCTGTTGAACAGCTATCTGGTCCGGGCGGACCTTCCCCCGGGTGATGTGGACTATCTGGAGAACGTCATCCCCCTGCTCAAGCCCCGGGCCAAAACCATGGTGGACATGGCTGCAATGGCCTCATTCTTCGTGCTGGAGGATGCGGACCTTACGTACGACCCGAAGCTGATCGGCAAGTTCTTCACCCCAGAGGTCCGGGAGCACCTGGAAGAGCTGTCCAACCGGCTGTCCGGGCTGGAGGAGTTTTCACAGGCCGGCCTCGAAGCTGCAGTCAAGGGTTACCTCGAGGATACGGGCCTCACGTTCAAGGTCCTGGCCCAGCCCCTGCGGGTTGCCCTGACCGCACGCACCGCCAGCCCCGGCATCTTCGAGATGATGGAGATTCTGGGCAGGGAACGAACGCTGAACCGTATCGGGCGGGCGCTGCAGCAGGCGGCCTAGCAGTCTGTTGAAAACGTCCTTTTCAGCACGCCGTTCAAAAACCCCGCTGGCAACCCAGGCCTCGCCTAAGCTCCGCCGTGGCACGGGGCGCAAACAAAAGTTCAAGGCCGAAGCGTAGTCTCCTATACCTGAGGGTTTGCCCTTGGCGAACCAATCACGCGCCCCGCGTGACACGCCGGG
>CAZUBS010000317.1:0-3155 GCA_964618595.1 uncultured Desulfohalobiaceae bacterium | reverse complement strand
TCATGCCCGGCTGCACCATGCAGGAGGTGGTTCTCACCTCGGATTGGGACAACCTCAAAAACGCCCTGTTTATCCTGGAGCAGGTTCTGACCGACCTGTGGGAGGAAACCAGAGCCGAGGATCCGGTGGCTTCGCACTCGCTGAACCAGATCTGGTCCCGCCTCGACTCCATCCGCCAGGTCCACCCCGAGCTCCTGACGTCCGGAAAAAGGATCGGGGCGGCAGCCATCCCCAGCCTGGAGAACCTGCTCAAGTGCTGTGAAGCGATCAAGCCACGGCTGCAGGCGCCGTTCAGCGTGCTCACCCATGGGGACCTGAACCTGAACAACATCGTCTACGACTTCAGCGATCAGCGCATCAGGTTCATCGACCTCTACCGCTCCGCCTTTTCCGATTACGTGCAGGACGTGTCCGTGTTCCTGGTCTCCAACTTCAGGATCCCGGCTTTCGAGCCGCTGCTCAGGGAGCGGCTCAACTGGGCCACCGCGCATTTCTTCCATTTTGCGCAGGAGTTTGCCGCCACCCACAGCGACCACACCTTCAAGGCCCGACTGGCCCTGGCCCTGGCCAGGTCTTTTTTGACCTCGACCCGTTTTGAGCTGGACGACACCTTTGCCCGGGACATGTTCCTGCGCGGCCGCTATCTGCTCAAGCACATCGCGGCATCTGACGTCACTGACTGGAAGTCTTTCACCCTGCCTGAAAGCATCCTCTATTACTGAAAACGGAGAAGTGGGACAGATGACCAGGATCGCAGTTATCGGCACCCATGGCGGTTGGTCCTCGGAAATGCTGACCGACACCGTGGCAAGCCTGACCGGCACACGGCTCTTGGTGGACATGAAAGAGGTCTGCCTGGACCTGGAACAGGGCAAGGTCTTCTTCGACGGCCTGGACCTCAGTACGATGGACGCCATCCTGGTCAAAAAGATCGGTGGACGCTACTCCCCGGATCTGCTCGACCGGCTGGAAATCCTGCGCTTCCTCGAAAAGCAGGGGGTGCGCATCTTCTCCTCACCCCGCAGCATCATGCGCGTCCTGGACAGGCTGAGCTGCACAGTGACGCTGAGCCTGGCCGGCATCCCTCTCCCGGCCACCCTGGTCACGGAAAGCATCGACCGGGCCCGCAAAGCCGTGGCCGATTTCGGTGAAGCCGTGTTCAAGCCCCTGTACACCTCCAAGGCCCGCGGCATGACCCTGATCCAAGACGGAAGCGGGGCCTCGGAAGCCATTGCCCGCTTCAAGAAAGACAACCCCATCATGTACATCCAGAAGCGGGTGGAGCTTCCCAACCAGGACCTGGGGGTCGTCTTTCTCGGGGGCAGCTACCTGGCCACCTATGCCAGGAGGCAAACCAACGGCGCCTGGAACACCACGACCCGCACCGGCGGAACCTACGCCCCGTATCAGCCGGCACCGGAAATCATCGAGCTTGCTCGCAAGGCCCAGGCCATGTTCGACCTGGACTTCACCTGTGTGGATGTGGCCGAAACCGCGCACGGTCCTCTGGTCTTCGAGGTTTCGGCTTTTGGGGGTTTTCGGGGCATCACCGAGACCAGCGGCCTGGACCCGGCCCGCCTCCTGGTCGCATTTGTCCTGGAAGAGATCGGCGCCTGACACCATCCCGGGCGGCACTTCGCAAGGCTGAAAACATCAAAAACGCTCCGGCCGCCACACTCAAACCTCCGCGCCCCAGCCCGCCTCGCCAACCAGCGGCACGAAGGCAACTCCCAAAAGCTCCTCCTCCTCGAAGGTGTCGATGCCGGTCCGGGTGATGCGTACTAGGCGCTGCCCATAGTAGCGTCCGCCCACCGGGATAACCAGGCGGCCGCCCATGGCAAGCTGGGATTTGAACGTTTCGGGGACCCGCGGACCTCCTGCGGTGACGATGATGGCCTCGAAAGGTGCCTGCTCCTCCCAGCCGAGGGTCCCGTCACCGAGCTTGAGCTCAATATTGTCGTACCCCAGCTGTGCAAAGTGCTTCCGGGCAGTATCGGCAAGCTCCTTGATCCTCTCCACCGTGAACACCTGACTGGCGATACGGCTCAGTACGGCGGCCTGGTAGCCCATGCCCGTCCCGATCTCCAGGACCTTTTCCCCTCCCTCGAGCTGCAGGGCCTCGGTCATGTAGGCCACGATGTAGGGCTGGGAGATTGTCTGGCCCTTGCCTATGGGGATGGGGCGGTCCTGGTAGGCTGCGTGCCGCTCCGCTTCGGGCATGAAAACGTGCCGGGGCACTGTGCGCATGGCTTCGAGAACCTGAGGGGAGCTGACGCCCCGGGCCTGGATCTGTTCACTGACCATGCGTTGCCTTTCCTGCTGCATGGCCGGGGGGTCTTGGTAGTTCACTGGCTGATCTCTCCTGTTACTTCTCCGGCATCCCTGAACCGAAAGAGTGCTCCGGACCGGGAAACCCCTGGGTCCTGACCTCCTGGACATACTCTGCGAGGGCCCGGGATGCCTCCTCCCTGAGGGATGCGTACTGCTTGACGAACCTGGGCGTGAATCTCTCGAACATACCCAGCACGTCGTGCAGGACCAGGACCTGACCATTGCAATGCGGTCCGGCACCGATGCCGATGGTGGGAATGGATGCTTCCCGGGTCACGGTTTCCGCCAAATCCGAGGGCACACATTCCAGGACAACGCAAAATGCCCCGGATTCCTCGAGGGCAAGCACCTCTTCCAGGATCCTGCGGGAGTCCTCGCTGCTCCTGCCCTGGACCTTGTACCCACCCAGCTTGTGAACATGCTGCGGCGTCAATCCGACATGCCCCATGACCGGGATGCCGCTCTGGACCATGCGCCTGACAGCCGGAACCACGGCATGGCCGCCCTCCACCTTGACCGCCTGCGCCCCGGCCTCCTTGAGGAACCGGCCGGCATTGTGCACCGCCTGGGAAACCGACTCCTGGCAGCTCATGAAGGGCATGTCCCCGACCACCAGGGCGTTGTCACACCCCCTGGCCACAGCCCTGGTGTGGTGGAGCATCTCCTCCATGGTCACCGGGAGCGTGTTCTCATACCCCAGGGCGACCATCCCCAGGGAATCGCCCACCAGGATCATGTCCAGCCCAGCCTTGTCCACCAGGCTGGCCCAGCACCAATCCGTGGCGGTGAGCACGGCGATCTTCTCGCCCTTTGCCTTCATCTCC
>CAZUBS010000316.1:0-3156 GCA_964618595.1 uncultured Desulfohalobiaceae bacterium | reverse complement strand
AAGGGCAGCTGACTCCTGAGGGGTGAGACACCTCACCCCTCACGCATCACCCTTCGGGCATGACCGAGGAGTGGTGCTCCACTATCATCCATTGCTGGCCGTTCCAGCGGTAGGCGAAGGTGAACCTGCCCTGCACCTCTGAGCCGTCCTTGAAGCTGAAGGTGTAGACCCCCGAGTTGATGGCCAGGTCCCCGAAGGTGCGCACGTTGGCCTCGTCAATGGTTCCCTTGGGCCCTTTGGCGCAAAAGTGGACAAAGTAGTCCTCGACCTCTTCCCGGTTGTGGCGGACCTTGTTGGACACCGTGGGCAGCAGGATCCCGTTGTACTCGTAAAGGGCCGCGACCTTCTTGGGGTCGCCGGTCTGCAGCGCGCTGTTCCATTCATCGAAAAGTTCGAGTATTTCCTGTTTGCTCATATCGACTCCTCTGCAGTTGTGGTCTGAGGAAACAAAAAGCGCCTTGCAAGGTATCGTACGGCGCTTTCCTACATGTATCAATCTCTCCGGTTGACGCCTCCCCTGCTTACTGCGGCAGGGTCACGGGCATGCCCATGAGCGGCCAGATCACGGCCACGAAGATGCCGATGACGATCATGAGGATGATGGAGGCTAAAATGCCCCACTTGAAGAACTCCCCGCTGGTGAACTGCCCCGAGTCGTAGGCGATGGCGTTGGGCGCCGCCCCCACCAGGAGCAGGAAGGGCATGGCCGCCGCGGCCAGGGAGGCGAAGAGCACCACGTGTCCGGCCACGCCCAGGTAGGGGGCGATGACCAGGGCCACGGGCAGGGAGATGGCAATGGCCGCCACGTTCATGATGAAGTTGGTCATCATGAGCACGAAGAAGGTGATGGACATGACGAACACGAACCAGTTGGCCTCCTTGAACATGGTCAGCCAGTTCACGGCCAGCCAGTTAGCCGCCTCGGTCTCCCAGAGGCAAAAGCCGATGGACATGGCCCCGGCAAAAAGCAGGATGATGTTCCAGGGCACGGATTCCAGGTCGTTGATGTCCAGGATCTTGATCACGAAGAAGAGGATCGTGGACACCAGCAGCACCGCGGCCTTGTTGAAGGGCTGCAGTGCCGGCAGAAAGGACTGCAGGGACATGAACACGATCACCCCGACCACGATCAGGGCGGCCAGGATCTCGTTGCGGGTGATGCCGCCCATCTGGGCGTCCAGCTCGGCCACCTTCTCCCGCAGGCCGGGAATGATCTTTTTCTCGGGTTTGAAGAAGATCATGAAGAACCCCCACAGGATGAAGGTCATGATCCAACCCAGGGGGAAATTGTACCACATGAACTCAAAAAAGGTGATGTCCGTCTCCATCAGCTCCTTGAAAAAGCCCAGTGCCACCATGCCCCGGGCCGCACCAAGCAAGGTTATGGCGGAGCCTGCCCCGGCCACGTAGGCCATGCCCATGAACAGCCCCTTGCCGAACTTGGTGACCTTGCTGCCCTCGCCGTACAGCGAGTAAACAGCCAGCAGGAGCGGGTAGATGGTCGCCGCCACCGCGGTGTGGGCCATGAAGTGGGTCAGAAAGGCCGTGACCACGAAGCAGCCCAGGTAGATCATGCTGGTGCGCTCGCCCACGATCATGAGCATCTTGTAGGCCAGCCGCTTGGTCAGCCCGGTCTTGGTGAAGACCAGCCCGATGACGATGGAGCCGAAGATGAACATGACCGAGGGGTCCATGAAGGAGCGGAAGGCCTCCCGGGCCGGCCGGATCAGGAACAGGGCCTGGAGCACCCCGATGAGGATGCTGGTCACCCCGATGGGCACTACCTCGAACACCCACCAGCTCCCAGCCCACAGAAACACCCCCAGGGCGCCCTTGCCTTCCCTGCTCAAGGGGAAGTGCTTGCCCAGCGGATCCACGGCGTCGGGCCAGGCCGGGGAGAAGTAGACGATGAAGAACAGGGTCGGCCCCAAGAAGATGAAAAAGAGACGTTTCCAGTCAATGGATTTCGTCTCAACCGCTTGTGTCGCACCCATAGAGCTGTCTCCTCTGGTGTTCCCAGGCTCGCGTCTTCAGGTTCCGCCTATTTCAATGAGCAGGCCAGAATCTGTTTGCGGATTTCCTCGAACATGTCCCCGACCCGCAGCACCCCTGTCACCTCCTTGCCCTTCCTGACGATCAGGGGCTGGCGCACCCCGACCACGTACTTGTGCAGGGCCTTGTCCAGGCTGCTGTCCTCGTCGATGTACTCCTCCTCTCCCGGCCGGTGCATGACCTCCTCGACCTTCAGCCCGGCTGACCGGCTGCACAGGTCTTTGAAGGGCTCCGACCAAAGCTCGTAATCCTTGAACAGCTTGGACACGTAGCCGCCGGTCAGGGTCTGGTGACGCACCGAGCTGTCCACGATCCGCTTGTAGGTCGGCTCCAGGGCCATGAACACATCGACCATGGTCACATTGCCCTGGTAGGCCCCGGAGGTGTCGAACACCAGGGCGTCCTTGTGCGCCCGCCCGGTCCGTCCTTTTTCCTCGCGGTCCCGTTCAAGGGCCACGAAGCAGTCCAGAAGCGTGTCCCCGGCGCTGACCCTGACATACTCGGACACCGGGATCATGAGGTCCTTCACCTTCAACGACTCCATATACACGTCCTCCTTCATGGCATACCCTCTTTCAAGGCTCTTCTGTCGAGGCCGCCGCCCCAGTCTTGAAATCAATCCGGGTTCTCAGCCGGGATCACTGAAAAAAGGAGGTCGACGGCTTTGGTGCGCCATCGCCCGCCAAGCCTGCTCTCTCCCCGGGATGCACTCCCTTCTTTAGGGTGTTCCTTTTTTCACAAAAAAAATCGTTTGTCTATGTGTTGTCATGGCTTTTTTGTAGTCAAGGTGCTGCCGCACTCGGTTTTTGAAATCAATCCTTTGAAATAACTGGAATTAAAAATTCGATTACTCCTTCAAGGTGTGCCGGGCATCCCTTGAGCCGGTGCTCGTGACCCCTGAACCGATTCTCTACCGATGGGGTGCAGCCTTATGGATCTGCCTCTCGTCCGGCTCAGAAGGTTCCTTTACCTTCCCTTGACAAACACGCCGTTCTCGAGACGGCCTGAAGACGGTGCCGCCCCTGCCTCCCTGTGCGGGAAAGTATGGGGTGTCGGTGACCTGCGCTCCCCGTCATGCGTATTTCAATTGTGTACGGGGGAGCT
>CAZUBS010000315.1:0-3165 GCA_964618595.1 uncultured Desulfohalobiaceae bacterium | reverse complement strand
TGAAGTTGGCCCACTTGCTGTGTCCAGCCATTGACTCCTCCCTGAAATGCGCAAACGCGCTTGTGTTGTTTCCCTTATTTCTTCAAAAATCAATGATGAAAGAAAATGCCTGTTACTCCCTCAAGTCATTCCCGCGCAGGCGGGAATCCAGGATTCTTCCGACCATCTCAGCCAAAGGCACTGGATTCCCGCCTGCGCGGGAATGACGCACCGTTAAATTTTGCAAAGATTGAACGCATTTTCTTGTTAGGTAATCATCGATTAAATTCGTAGACGCAAGGCTAGCGCCGCCCAAGGCCCACGAAAAAGATTTCCTTGCTTTCGGCCCGGGAGCTTTTTGGTTTGAATGTTTTGACGGCCTGGAAATGGTTTCTCAGGCCGCGCTGGAACTCTGGAACATCCGGCCCCTGAAAGATCTTGACCACAAAGTCCCCTTCCGGCTTGAGCCGGAGCAGGGCCACCTCCAGGGCAGCCTCGGCCAGCTCCAGGGACCTGGCCTGGTCCGTGAACTTGATCCCCGTGGTCTTGGGGGCCATGTCGCTGAGGACCAGGTCGAAAGGGCCCACCCGGTCAAGGAGCTCATTGAGCTCCTGCGACGGTTGGAGTATGTCGTCGACAAAGAAGCTCACCTGGGGTGGAAACGAGGTTTCCGTGGCTTGCAGGTCAATGCTGACGACCTTGCCCCCCTCGCCCACCTTTTGGGCGGCACAGAGGCTCCACGACCCCGGGGTGGCGCCGAGGTCGAGCACAGTGAGCCCGGGGCGCAGCAAGCGGAACTTTTTGTCGATCTCCTGCAGCTTGTATACGGAGCGCGCCGGATAATTCTGCTGCTTGGCCCGGGTGAAGTAGTGGTCGCGATATTTTTTCATTTTCCCCGCAAGGCAGAGAAATTTACTCTAAAGTTCGCAGCAAGCCAACCCCGTGCCCAGCACACGCAAACGCCCCCACCGCCTGACTGTCCGCGACGAGCTGGACAGGCCGCGGACCCTGGCCCCCGGCCGGTTCGACTGTCGTGGCCAGGGGCCGCGCCTGCTGGTGCTGGGCCTCGGGCCCAGCCAGGAGGAGGTGCCTGTTCCATCCGGAACAGAACAGGTGCTCTACCTGGAGTGCCCGGCCTTGGCAGACCAGATGCCACCAGCCTGGCACGCATCCATCCCCCGGACCTGGATTCCCGTGTTGCCCGGTGAGCTCAGCGATTCGTTCCTGCGGGAGGTGCGAGTCTGTATCCACAGCCAGGGGCCGCTTCTCTTCCCGAGCTTCTGGAACCCGGTCCTGGCCCGGCTGGAGCTGGCCCGCTCGGGCGCGCCGCAAAACAAACAGCTGGCCACGGTCCTGCTAGCGGGAAGCGCACAGGACCTGCTCGTCCCGGAGATCAGGGCCGCCCTCGAAGGCCTGGGATTTCAAGTCGACCTGCTCCGGGAAGAACCCACTGCAGCACAACTGGCCGGCCTGCTCCGGAAAAACAGGCCCACCCTGTTCCTGTCCGTCAACTTCAAGGGGCTCGACCCATACGGCCGCCTCGTTGCCCTGTTCAAAACAGCTGGTGTCCCTGTGGCCGTGTGGTGCGTTGACAACCCCTTCCATCTGATCTCCGGGCTGCAGGGCCCCTTCTGGCGGGACATCACCCTGTTCGTGACCGACGACTGGTTTCTCGAGCCTCTCCGTGAGCATGGGGCTGCTGCTGTCCACCACCTTCCCCTGGCCACCTCCCCGGCCCTGTTTGCGCCAAAGAGTCCCAGAACCTTTGCCGACCTTGCAGACAGGACAGTGTTCGTGGGCCGGTCCGCCTTCCCGGGAAAGGAGCGCTTCTTTGCCGCCAGCCGCGTGCAGTCGGACGATCTGCGGGCTGCCCTGACAGCGCTTGGCACCGGGCAGCGGCCCGACTTTTCCTGGTGGCTTAACCGGTTGGGCACAACCGCCCTGTGGCCCGGGACCCAGGTCCGCAGCGCCGGCCTGGGCGCGGAAACCACAGGCAGGCAGCTCAGGATCGACTGCGTGACCCAAGCCGCCGCAGCGGGCGGGACGACTGTGTTTGGGGACACGGGGTGGCAGGACCTGCTGCCACAAGGGACGGACTGCCGCCCCCAGGTGGATTACTACGGCCCCCTGGCCGACATCTATGCCGCGTCCGGGACATCCCTCAACATCACCAGCCTGCTCCTGCCCCACGGGCTCACCCAGCGCCACTTCGACGTCTGGAGCGCAGGAGGCTTCCTGATCACCGACGCCACCCCCGGCCTGGAACTCTTCCCCAGGGAGATGACCGCCCTGGTCAGCTTCTCCCGGGCCACAGACATCCCCGGGCTGCTCACCCGGCTGGGCAAGGACCCCCGGCTGCGCCAGGACCTGACCCGGGCCTGGCAGACCCTGATCCACTCCGAGCACACCTACAAACGACGCCTGGAACGCCTGCTCAACACCCTCGAAATCACCCGCCGCCGTCACTAAAAACCAGGCCACACCTTGACCACCCCCTGACAAACCGGATATGAATTTTTCCCTGCAAACGCCGGGCACAACGCAGCCACGCCAAGCGCAGCGGAAATGTTGAGTACTGACTGAAAATGGGCTCAAAATTTTCGCTGGCAAGGCGTGACCCGGGCTTCGCTATGGCTTCCGGCTTCGCCTTTGGCTTCGCCGGGACAAGTCGCCGTGGCAAGGGGTTTTTTAAGGCAACGAAGTCCAGCGGGAATATAGCTTGAAATGCGTTGAGAATTTTCGCTGACAACCCGGCTTCGCAGCAGCTATGCCGTGGCGCAGGGCGCTTCGTAGAACTCAAGGCCGAAGCGTATTTCCCATACGTGAGGGTTTGCTCCAGCCGAAGCAACGAAGCTCAGCGGGAATATAGCTTGAAATGCGTTGAGAATTTTCGCTGACAAGGCGCTTCGAAGAACTCAAGGCCGAAGCGTATTCGGCATACGTGAGGGTTTGAGTTCTTCGAAGCAACGAAGCTCAGCGGGAATTTTGAGTACTGACTGAAAATGTGCTCAAAATTTTCGCTGGCAAGGCGTGAGGGCGGGTCAAGGCCGAAGCGTATTCTGATACGTGAGGGTTTGACCCGGCCGAAACAACGAAGTCCAGCGGGAATTTTGAGCGCATTTTCACGGGGACGTAGCTCAGCTGGGAGAGCGCAGCGTTCGCAACGCTGAGGTCGTGGGTTCGATC
>CAZUBS010000314.1:0-3182 GCA_964618595.1 uncultured Desulfohalobiaceae bacterium | reverse complement strand
ATCCTCCCCTTGTACAGTGTGATTGCTTGGTCCCTACACGCTTCCACGTCGGTCCAGCACCTGCTGGATCGTGTTGATCAGCACATCGGAACGATATGGCTTGATCAGAAAATCCTCGGCCCCGTGTGAGCTTGGATTATCGGCCAGTTGACTTCCCCCGTACCCGCTGCTCAAAATGACCCGCACATCGATCCCACGCCTGCGGATCTCCTGCAGACAGCGCTCACCGCCCATGCCGGGCATACCCAGGTCCAAGATGACCACGTCGATGTCCTGGCCATGCTCGATGCAGGCCGCAAGGGCTTCCTCACCGGAGCCGGCCGTATGCACCTGCAACCCCACCCGTTCCAGCATGACCCGGGCCACCTCCTGGATGGCCTCCTCGTCGTCCACCAGAAGAACCGTGCCCGTGCACTGTTTCGGGGGCAAAGCGGACTTTTCTGGATGTGCCTCCTGCGGCGTGTCCCCGGCCACAGGCAGATAAAGGCGAAATATCGTGCCCCTGCCCGGCTCGCTGTAGCAGGTGATCAGGCCACAGTGGTTCTTGACGATGCCGTAGACAATGGACAGACCAAGCCCGGTCCCCTTGCCTGCCGGCTTGGTTGTGAAGAAGGGCTCGAAAACGCGGGCTTGGGTGGCCTGGTCCATGCCCGGGCCGCTGTCGGTCACCGCCAGGGCCACATACTCTCCCGGCTTCAGATCCAGGTAGCGCTCCTGGCATTCCACGCCCAGGGTCATGGCTTCCAGATGGAGCTTGACCGTGCCCGTGCCATCCATGGCATCCGAGGCGTTGTGCACCAGGTTCATGACCACCTGACCCAACAGGTGGGGATCGCCTGTGACCGCAGGGATCTCCCCGTGGGACTCCGTGGAAATGACCAGGGATTTGGGGAGCGTCCTGCTCAAAAGGTTCAAGGTATCCTCGATGACCTTTTCCAGGCGGACCGGCTGCAGTTTGGTCTTGGTCTTGCGGCCGAAGGCCAGCAGATTCTGTACAAGCTCCCTGCCCCGCTCCAGGGCGACCGCGACCTTGTCCAAGATCTCCCTGTCCGGGTCGCGCTCGGGTTTCTGGAAGAGCAGCAGCTCCAGGTAGCCCATGGCGGCCTGGAGCAGGTTGTTGAAGTCGTGGGCCACGCCCCCGGCCATCTTGCCCAGGGCCTCCATCTTCTGGGACTGCCTGAGCTGCTCCTCCAGGTGTTGCTTGCGCTGCATGGCCTCGCGGATCTCCCGTAGATCGCGGCCGATGCTCAGCACGGCGGGCCGCCCCTGAAAGTCGATCAACCTGGCGTTGACCCCGTAGGGAATTGCAGTCCCGTTCCGGGCGATGCGCACGGTCTCGAAGGAAAGTGCACCCTTGTCCCGTATGATCTGAATGCGTTGTGGCACGAGAGAGCGATGCTCATCGTTGTAGATGTCATAAAGCGACATCTGCAGAAGCTCCTGCCGGGAGTAGCCCAGACTCTCACAGGCCAGCCGGTTCACATCCAGAAGACGCCCGTTCATGTCGTGCACGAAGATGGCGTCGCCCGCGTGTTCAAAGATGGTCCGGTATCTGGTTTCTGACTCGCGCAGTGTCTCCTCGGCACGCTTTGACTCGGTGATGTCCAGGGCCAGCTGCACGGTTCCCCGCACCTCTCCCTGGTGATCGAAAGCAGGAAAGAAACGCATCAACCACCACCTTCCCCGTTCATCCTGCACCTGTTCCTCGTGGCTTCCCCCCGAGGAAAGCACACTCTGTGCGCCGCAGTCCCGGCAATACACCGGAGAGACACAGAACAGCTCTCTGCAGGATTTCCCTTGCAACTGGTCAAGTGACAGACCGAACAGATCGCAGGCCGCCTTGTTGGCCGAGACCACGTGCATTTCCTTGTCATAGAAGAGTACGGCCTCGTTCATATTGGCCATGAACAAGGAACGCTCCACTTCCAAAATCTGGATCCTCTCCTGATGCCGCCTAGCCTGGGTGATGTCCTGAAACAGGCAGTGGGCTTTGCGGCCGTTGGTGTGCCCGCCCGTAACCTTGCCGTGCACCAGCATCAGCAGCCTGGACCCTCCCCCGGTGCGCAGCTCCAGCTCCTCCTGGAAGTCTTTCTCCAGGGACTGGTCCTGCAGGTGCTGCTCCAGCGCCTCCCAGGACCGTCGGGTCAGGAAGTGGTGCACGGGCTGCAGCAGCACGGATTCCCGGCAAAGACCCGTTGTCTCCAGCCAGGCCCGGTTGACCTCCTGGATTCTGCCGTCCCGGTCCAGGGACAGAAACCCCTTGGGCGCTTGCTCCTGGTAGAGCCTGAAGTACTCCAGGCAGGAGCTCAGCCCCTCGATGGTCTCCTGCACCAGTGACGGTTGAAAGGCCTCCACAGGAACACCCTGGATCCCGCTGCTGCAGGCGTTGGAACGATCGGAGTGTCCCTTGGGGACAGCGTTCTGGAACGCGGCGTGGGGCGTGGTGTGCTTTGGCATGGCACGTGGGTTTGTACACGTTCCATGCCACTGAGGGTTTGGCTAACTATTCAACAGGTTATGAAAAAAGGAGCTGCTTGCAGAAGGGAAAAGTCCCGGGAACGGTGTTCCATTTCAAGGGACACGTTCCGGATTTGTGAACGTTGTCACTCGCTGCGCTGCAGGTTGTGAGCCTTCATCAGGGTGTAGAGCCGGGTGCGGGAGAGTCCGGACAGGGCGCAGGCATCCTTGATCGACCAGTTGGCGGTTTCGAGCAGCTGCGCCAGATACTTCCGCTCGGCACGCTCCACAGCACGCTTTCTGTACTCTTTGAACGGGGGAAGCCCATCTTTCCCCTCAACGGACGTCACAGGGCTTCCAGGGGTCGAGGAGCTCCCTTTGACCTGCTTCCCGGCCACCTTGGCCCTGATGTGGATGGGCAGGTGCTCCGGATAGAGCGTGGGTTCCAGACGCGCGGCACCACAGGCGTAGTCCACGGCATGGATGAGCTCGCGCACGTTGCCCGGCCAGTCATAGAGGTGCAGGGCCTGGATGAACTCGCGGGACATTCCCTTGATGTCGCTGCCCTGATCCTCGCTCCTGCGCTGCAGATGATGGGAGGCGATGGACCTCATATCCTCTCTGCGCTTGCGCAACGGGGGGATCTCGAGATGGATGGCCTGCAGTCGAAACAGCAGATCCTCCCGGAAGCCTCCCTTCTGCACCATGGTCGTCAGGTCCTGGTT
>CAZUBS010000313.1:0-3192 GCA_964618595.1 uncultured Desulfohalobiaceae bacterium | reverse complement strand
TGACGAGCCAAAGCTGTTGCAGGGGTTGCACCGCCTGCTCAGGGGCAAGCGGCACGAGTGGGACGTGGACTTCGTGAGCAGCGGCCGGGAGGCCCTGGAATGCCTCGCCCGGCATCCCGCGGACGTGATCGTCTCGGACATGCGCATGCCGGAAATGGATGGGGTCGAGCTCCTGACCAGGGTCAAAGACCTCTACCCAAACACCATCAGGATTGCCTTGTCAGGGTACTCCGAGCAGGAAATGACCATCCGGTCGGTTGGCCCGGCGCACCAGTTCCTGGCCAAGCCCTGCGACCCCGACACCCTGATCGGCTCCATCACCCGGGCCACTGCCTTGAGGAACCTTCTGGAAAGCCCGTCCCTCACCGCCCTGGTGGCCAACATCGAAAGCCTGCCCAGCCTTCCCGGCCTCTACCATGAGGTCATGGCCGAAATAGGCTCTCCGGATGGCTCCCTGAAACGTGTGGGGGAAATCATATCCAGCGACGTGGGTATGAGCGCCAAGGTCCTTCAGCTGGTCAACTCCGCCTTCTTCGGTCTGCCCCAGCACGTCTCCAGCCCGGCCCAGGCAGTGAACCTGCTGGGGTTTGAGACCATCAAGGCCCTGGTGCTGACCATCCATGTCTTCACCAGGTACGAAAACAAGATCAGCAGCTTCTTCCCCTTGGAAAAGCTCATGGAGCACAGCCTGCACACGGCCGGCATGGCCACGATCATCTGCCGGGACAAGGAGCTTTCCAAGGCCCGCACGGACAACGCCTATCTGGCGGGCATGCTCCATGACGCGGGCAAGCTCATCCTGGCCGTGCATCTTCCCGGGCAGTACCAGGAGGTCATGGAGGCGAGCGCGGATTCCCCCCTCCCACTCCATGTCATGGAAAAACAGATGCTCGGGGCCTCACATGCCGAGGTGGGAGCCTATCTGGTCGGTCTCTGGGGGTTGCCTGACGACATCGTTGAGGCCATCGCCTACCACCACGCGCCGGAACGCTGCGTGTCCAGCGGGTTCGGCCCTCTTGATGCGGTGGCCCTGGCCAATGGCTTGCTCAATGAAGTCGAACCCGTTCCGGGGCTGGCCGGCGATGCAACCAGCGTCGTTGCCTCCCTGGCCGGAGCCGGGTGCGCCGGACACCTCGACAAATGGCGCCAGGTACGGGATGAACTGATTGCGAACCTGCCCCGGGAGGATGAACGGCCATGACCGACAAAGTCCTGTTCGTGGATGACGACCCGAACATTCTTGCGGGCATAAAGCGCCAGCTGCGCAAGAAGTACGACGTGCACACCGCTGAAGGCCCGGAGTCCGGACTGGAGATGGTCACGACCAGGGAGCCTTTCCCGGTTGTGGTTTCTGACCAGCGCATGCCCGGGATGGAAGGAGTCGAGTTCCTGGCCCGGGTGCGCGAGATCAGCCCCCAGAGCATCCGAATCATGCTCACCGGTGAGGCGGACATCAAGGCGTCCATCGACGCGGTCAACAAGGGGCATGTCTTCCGCTTCCTGACCAAACCTTGCCCCACCGAAGACCTGGTCCGGGCCATTGACCTCGGGCTTGAGCAGTACCGCCTCCAGCAGGCTGAAAAAGAGCTGCTCCGGGGCACCCTGCGCGGCAGCGTCACTGTCCTGACCGAGATCCTCTCACTGGTCAACCCGGAGGCCTTTGGGCGCTCCACCCGCATCAAGCGCATGGTCCGCGACCTGGCCGCGCAGTTTCAGGTCCCGGATCTCTGGCGCTACGACATGGCTGCCATGCTCTCTCAGATCGGCTGCGTGACCCTGTCCGAGTCCGCACTGAGCAAACTTTCCTCAGGAAAAAAGCTCAACGCCGAGGAGCAGCAGGCCTTTGACATGCACCCCTCCCTGGCCGCCAGCCTGCTCACGCACATTCCCCGCCTGAAGGAGGTCTCCCGCATGGTGGCCTACCAGGAGAAGCGGTTCGACGGGACCGGATCCCCCCAGGACAGCATCAAGGGTCGCGACATCCCCCTGGGAGCCCGCATCCTCAAGGTGGTTCTTGATTTCGACCTCCTGCAGACCTCAGGTAAGAAACCCGGCCAGGCCTTTCAGGAGATGTCCCGGCGCAAGGGTTTCTACGATCCCGACGTCCTGGCCGCTCTGGAACAGACTTTGGGCACCCAGGCCCGCTTCGAGCCCCGGGAGGTGGACATCGGCATGCTCGAGCAGGGCATGATCCTGTCTCAGGACATCCGCACCCTGAACGGAATGCTGGTGGTCTCCCGGGGCCAGGAGGTCAGCCCGGCCCTGCTGCACAGGTTGCAAAACTTCCAGAAGAACTACGGACTGCAGGAACCCGTCCAGGTCCTCATCCCCTACACTGAAGACGAGCCCCTGGACTGAGGGGGCTGGGGAGGCTCTCAGGTCCCGCTGTCATTTTTGAGCACCTCAAGCCACTCCTGCATCCTGTCGTGGTGCGAACCCGCCCAGTAAATGCGGTCGCATGCCGGGCAGCGGGAAAAGGTATCGAAATACTTCCTGGTCTTGGGTTCCAGCCGGTGCAAGACCTCGGCCTTGTCCACCGCCTCCAGGGGCACGTTGCAGCGCAGGCAGCGGGAAAAGGGCTGATACGGGGGAGTGAGGCCATAGAACCAGACCACCTCCCGGAGCTGCGCCTTTGGCTCATTGGCCCTGATCAGCCGCCCCCAGGCCACTTGTGACCGTTTGAGCAGACGCCTGTCCCTGGTCAGGACGATGCGTTTTTCCTGCGCGGAGATTGCGGCAATTGTCGTGTCCCGCCAGGCCGGGTCGTAGCTTGCGTCGTACCCCAGCAGCCGCAGCAGCCCGGCCAGCTTGCCCACGTTGACGTCCACCACGAAGCGGTTTCCCGGGTAGGGCTGGGGCCTGAGGCGTGTCGGCTGCGTGGGGTCGACAGGGGGGGCCAGGGCATGGACGTCCACCTCTTCGCCCGGCTGCAGCAGGTGCGAAAACCCCACCTCCAGGCCCTGCACGCGGATCGAGCCCACCTCGGTGTGCGGCGGCCCCAGGGCCTCGATCACGTCCTTGACCGAGGCCCGCCTGTCCAGTGGGTAGACAACGGTCCCGTCCTGGTGACCGGCCCCGAGAAAGGCCTTGAGTTCCCCGTGGAAATGGATGTAGCTCTTGCCCATGCTTCCTGCCGACGCCTCCAACCTTCCGCTTTTGATCCTGCTCCTGGCCACCGGATTCACCTGGGCC
>CAZUBS010000312.1:0-3206 GCA_964618595.1 uncultured Desulfohalobiaceae bacterium | reverse complement strand
AAGAAAGGCCTGGTCAAGCACGGCGTGCCGGTGCTGGGACCGTCCAGCTTGGGCCCGGAGCTCGCCAGACAATACGGCAAGGCCTATGCCATCCTGGCCATGCCCGGCATCACGCCCGGTCGGCTCCTGTACATGCAGCAGACCTTTGCCAAGCCCTTTTACCATCAGATCGTCATCCCCAACCTGTTCGGGACCTCCTCCTTGTGGGCCACGGCCGAGGATTTGAGCGGCATGCTGGGCCTGCAGGTCCGGCAGAAGCTGCTCCACCCCGGCCGGCAGGCCATCAAGCGGGGCCTTGACCTGATCCTGGCCATTCTTTTCGGCCTCCTCCTCTCCCCCCTGGTGCTCCTGCTGATGCTCTGCATCAAGCTCGAGTCCCGGGGACCGGTCTTCTTCAGGCAGCAGCGCATCGGCAGGGGAGGCGAGCCCATCCATATCTGGAAGTTCCGCTCCATGGTGCGCGACGCCGATGCCCGCCTCAACTCCGTCCTGGAGACGGATCCAGGGAAGTGCCTGGAATGGGGCTGTTCCCAGAAGCTGCGCCGCGACCCGCGCATCACCCGGGTGGGCCAGGTCATGCGCCGCATCAGCCTGGACGAGATCCCCCAGCTGTTCAACGTGCTCAGGGGGGACCTCTCCCTGGTCGGTCCACGTCCCATCATCGAAGAGGAAGTTCCGCGCTACGGCAGGTCCTTCTGCCTGTACAAGCAGGTCAAGCCCGGGCTGACCGGGCTGTGGCAGATCTCCGGGCGCAACACCCTCTCCTACCAGGACCGGGTCCGCCTGGACACCTATTACGTCCGCAACTGGTCCATATGGCTGGATTTCTACATCATCCTGCGCACACCCATCGTCATCCTGTCCGGGTACGGGGCGTATTGACGCCGCCCCCCACGGTCACTACATCTTGCACACCTGGGCGGCCCCCCAGGGTTGTCCGCCCTGCGAAAGAGACCGCACGGATCTTGCAAAGGCAGGACCCGGGACCATTCCCCCTGCACTTCAAACGTTTTCACACAGGTGCCTGACATGGCCAACATCGTTCAGCTCATGAAGCAGAAAGGCCTCCTCCAGGAGGGCGACCTGCAGAAGATCCTCTCCACGGGAACATCCTCGGAATCCGTCTACAAGCTGGCCATCCGGACGGGCATGGTTTCCGAGGACGACTTCCTGGCCCTTGCCAGCCAGGAGTACGGCATACCCATCTACGAGAAGCTCGACCCGGGGTACGACCCCGAGCCCTTCCGCCACATCTCCCCGCTGTTCATGGAGGAGCACGTCTTCTTCCCCCTGGAGGCCAGGGACAACACCTTCTCCTTTGTCCTCAACGACCCCTTCGACAACCTGATCTACGAGACCCTGAAGCAGATCTACCCCGGCTACCGGTTCACCCCCCACCTGGCCCGGGAGGAGCGCATCCAGGCCTGGATCACCACTTACTTCATGGAGGACGACTCCGCGGCCAGGCAGGCCGAGGAGGAAGAAGACTCCGCCGCCGACCTGGCCGTGAGCGAGGATGTGGAGCAGCTGCGGGACCTGGCCTCGGAAGCCCCGATCATCAAGAAGGTCAACCAGTTCCTGACCAAGGCCGTCGAGCTGGAAGCCAGCGACATCCATGTCGAACCCTTCAACGACCACGTGCACGTGCGCTTTCGCATCGACGGCATGCTCCACGAACACGAGACCCTGCCCTCCCACCTGCAGCAGGCCGTGGCCACCAGGATCAAGATCATGTCCAAGCTGGACATCTCCGAGCGGCGTCTGCCCCAGGACGGGCGCATCCGGCTCAAGATCTCCGGCAAGAACATCGACCTGCGCGTCTCCTCCCTGCCCACCATGTACGGGGAGAGCATCGTGCTCAGGATCCTGGACCGCTCCTCCATCTCCTTCACCCTGGAGAGCCTGGGCTTTCCCGAGGAGGAGCTCAGGGCCTTCGAGAGGCTCATCCACCAGCCCTACGGCATCCTGCTGGTCACCGGCCCCACCGGAAGCGGCAAGACCACCACCCTGTACTCGGCCCTGAACGCCATCAACTCCACCGAGAAGAAGATCATCACCATCGAGGATCCCGTGGAGTACGAGCTGGACGGCATCAACCAGGTCCAGGTCAACGTCAAGGCCGGGCTCAAGTTCGCCAGCGGGCTCAGGTCGGTGGTGCGCCAGGACCCGGACGTGATCCTCATCGGGGAGATCCGGGACAAGGAGACCGCGGACATTGCCGTGCAATCGGCCCTGACCGGCCACCTGGTCTTCTCCACCCTGCACACCAACGACTCGGCCAGCTCCATCACCCGCCTCATGGAGATCGGGGTGGAGGACTACCTGATCTCCTCGGCGGTCATCGGGGTCATGGCCCAGCGGCTGGTGCGGCTGCTCTGCCCGGAGTGCAAGGAGCCCTACGTTCCGGACGAGGCCCTGGTGTACAAGCTCAAGCTGCCCTTCCTGCCCAACGAGGAACGGCCGGTCTACCGTTCCAAGGGGTGTGAAAAGTGCGCCCGCACCGGGTATCGGGGCCGTACGGCCATTTTCGAGCTCATGGAGATCAACGACGAGATCCGCAACTCCATCCTGCAGAACAAGAGCAGCGTGGACCTCAGAAACCTGGCCGTGCACCAGGGCATGCGCATGCTCAGAAGCGACGGCATGGAAAAGGTCCGCAAGGGGCTGACCTCGGTGGAGGAAGTCTTGCGGGTCACGGGCATGTAACCCCAATCGTTCTGATCTTCACGCTTCCCATGAAAGCGATCGCCTTTTACCTGCCCCAATTCCATCCCATCCCGGAGAACAACGCCTGGTGGGGTGAAGGGTTTACTGAGTGGCACCACGCAAGTCGGGCCCGCCCCTTGTTTCCTGGTCACCAACAGCCAAAACTGCCGGGCAGGCTTGGGTTTTATGACCTGCGGCTGGAACAGACCAGGCTTGATCAGGC
The DNA here is from genome assembly GCA_964618595.1 of uncultured Desulfohalobiaceae bacterium. GTDB lineage: Bacteria > Desulfobacterota > Desulfovibrionia > Desulfovibrionales > CAZUBS01 > CAZUBS01. The sequence continues at coordinate 277 of CAZUBS010000312.1, read as the reverse complement.
CGAGCTGGCCCGCAGCCACGGCATAGACGCATTTTGCTACTGGCACTACTGGTTCGGCCCCAACGACACACTGCTGGATCTGCCGTTGCAGTCCGTCCTGGAGTCTCAAAAATCGGACTTCCCATTTTGCCTGGCCTGGGGAAACCACAGCTGGTGGGACAAATCCAGGGGAAGGCTGCTGAAGGAACAAACCTATGGCGGCGCCGAGGATTACAAGGCCCACTTCTACCACGTCCTGCCCTGCTTTCAGGACACCCGGTATGTGAAAAAGGACGGC
>CAZUBS010000311.1:0-3207 GCA_964618595.1 uncultured Desulfohalobiaceae bacterium | reverse complement strand
GCATGGATTCCGGCTCGGGGGCCGGAATGACGGTACATTGGAGCATCGATCTCACATGGCGGCTCTCGGATCAGTATTCGTCATTTCCATACAAAACGTCGAAGAACCGTCTTTTCTTATCTCTTGCTTCCACCTTCCACCTTCCAGCTTCCCCTTCAAGCTTCCCCTCCTTCTCCCCCTCTTGCTTCAAGCTTCCAGCTTCGAGCTTCAAGCTTCCACCTTCCAACTCACTACTTCTCCTCCCACTCGCTGTGCACCCTGTTGACCACGTCCTGGATGGTTTCCAGCTGCTCCTCGGGGCAGACTCCGATGAGAGGCTCGCCCTGGTCAACATTCTTGTCGGTCTTGAAGTAGACGGTGTAGATCAGCCCGCTGGGTCCGCTGTAGCTGAGCAGGGTCTCGCGCTTCATCCTGGACAGGATGAAGATTTCCTTGCCTTCCGAGACCCTGACGGACCGGGCGCCCTTGGACTGGATCTTCTTGTCTATTTCCGGGATGAAATAATAGGTGGCCCGCTCGGGTGCGCGGAACAGGTAGAGGGCCTTGCGCAGGATGCGCTGCAAAACCTCGTCCCTGGTCAGGAGGTGCCGAATGGTCAGCAAGGGGGTGCCGGCCTGCACGAACGCGCCTTCCAGCTCGCTTTTCAGGCTGACCACCTCGCCTTTTTGAAAGGCGTGGATGGGCTTGACGTTCCTCTCCCGCTCGATCCGCGCCAGCAGAGTCCCCGGCTTCTCCTGCCAGGTGCCCTGCGGACCACGGACCTCGGTCCCGGGCTCCGTGACCACGAATGCGACCGTGCCGGTGTGCGGGGCTCGGACCGTGATCTCTTCATAGGGCGAGGCCTTGATCTGCTCCAGAAGCTCCTTGACATTGATCACGGGGCTCTTTCTCCTTGCATTCTTACAGGGCCTGCGCGCTCAGCGGTAGTACAGGTTGCGTCCGCCCATGGTCAGCAGGGCCTGGTGCAGGTTGTGCCGGGTCTCCCTGCGGTCCCAGATGCCCTGGATGTGGCCGCGGGACAAGGCATGGTGCGCCTTGTGGTAATCAGGTGAGATGTCCAGGCCCGTTGTCTCCTTGATCACACCCGGACCGGCAAACCCGATGTTGGCTGAGCGCACCGCGAACTGATAGGGGGAGCTGCCCAGAAAGCTGGCCACGGGGCCTGCATAGGAGTTGGTGTCGTACAGAACCAGGTAGAGACCGCCCGCTTCAAGGTAGTTGCGAACGGCCATGGTGCAGCGCGGCATCTGAATGACTCCGTTGGTCCCTTCCTGAATGCGTATGCCCGCTGTACCGTGGGAGTAGGCCAGAAAGGGCAGGTGCTTGCGCTTGGCACGCTCCGCGGCCCGGATGAACTTCTCCCCCTCGGCCGCTCCAACCGACCCCCCCCGGAAGGGAGCCATGTGCATGGCCACCACCAGACGGATACCCTCGATCCGGGCCTCGAAGGTCATGCAGCCGGACTTGTGTCCGGTGGCCTTCTTGGCCTTCTCAAGGGTCAGGTCGAAGCCTGCGTAATCCAGAGGGTTGCCCGATTCCAGCTCCCCGTTGAACTCGTGGATGGAGCCGGGATCGAAGATGTTGTACAAAAACCACTTGTACTCCATGGGAAAATGGTAGCCGCAGTAGCTGCACACCCCGGCCCACTCCCCAAAAAGGTCGGGAGCCCATTGATCCAGGCAGCCCCGGCTGGGAGCCCTGGGGCAGCTCACGGCCCTGTCCTCCCTGGCCTGGGGGCTGAGGTAGGCCCAACGGTTCGCGCTCCCCTTGCCCCCCCCCTCCCAGGTGGACAGCTCGGTGAGCTGCTGCTCGCTGCTGGAGGGGCCATGTTCCAGGCCCGGCACCTTTTGCAGCAGGCGTGACAGGTGCCGCTTCCAGAACGAGGAGAACCTGCCCACCACCACCTGGACCTCGGCCTCCAGGTCCTCCACCGCGTGGGTCAGCCTGCGGCGATGCTTCTTGAGCAGCTCGTACAGGAAAAAGGCATGGACGGACCAGGCCATCTCGAAGCACCAGTCATAGACCTTCTTCCAGGGGCTGCGGCGGTCCAGGTAGGCATCCGCACTCAGCTTCCTGAACTTTGAATGACGCTTCCAGAGCAGGTTTTCCCTGGCCTTGGAAGACAGGTTCCAGCGCACGTACACCTCGTCTCCGCCCCTGCGCCTGCGCAGGGCGCTCATGCGCAACAGCCGCATGCCGCGCACACCGAGCACCACCTCGTCAGTGGCCTGGATCACTTCACGGCGCAGCTCCTTGAAAAAGTCGTAGTGATCGGGCCTGGCCCCCAGGGGCGGTTCCTGGATGATCCGGTCCACCAGCCCCATGGCCAGGTTGTCCTGGGCCGTGATGCCGAGCTGGCGGGCGCACTTCTCGATGAGCTCCGTGGAGGCCCTCTGCCCCTGGCGGATCCTCCCCTCGATGGCGGCGGCCCCTTCCGGGGAAATGACCGAGTAGTAGCCGTGGGAAAGCATCAGCCGGGTGTCCGCCATGCTGATCGCCTCTGCGCCTCCCGACCCGCCCTCGGAGATGACGGAGACGACCGGCACCTTGAGCCCGGCCATCTCGTAGAGGTTGCGGGCGATCTGCTGCGCCGCTCCCGGGAAGTCCTCGATGGGATAGGAGCCCGGGGTGAACACGTACGAGTGCACCGGGATGTTCTCGATCTCGGCCACCTTCATGTAGTGCAGCGCCTTGGAGTTGCCCCATGGCTTGACCGAGCCGCCGTTGCGGAACTCCTCGCCGTGCCCCTTCTCCTGGCCGATGACCATGACCGGCTGGTTGTGGACCTTGTTGCCTACCCGGCGGGTGATGTAGGCGCGGGCGATGAGCATGCTCGGATCGATGCTCCACTCGTCCTGGCCGCCGATCTCGGTGTAGTTGTCGTAGACGTTCTCCAGGATGTCCTTGAGGCAGACCCGCTGGGGGTGGCGCACGATGCGCACCTTGTCCATGGGGGTGAGCTCCCGTTCGAGCTTCTTCTCCAGAAACCCGAACAGGTCTTCCAGGGAGGTCAGCTGCTTGACCTGCTCGTGCACGCCAAGCCCGCCCTGCCTGGCCCTGAAGTCGTGCAGCTTCGACTCGAGCAGGAGCACGTTCGTGTTCTCCTTGTCCCCGAAGATGTCCTGTATGTAGCGGAGCCGTGCCTGCAGCTCCGATAGTCTTCTGTCGACGTCCATAGTGCTTTGCGGTTTTCCGTTCGGCTCAAGG
>CAZUBS010000310.1:0-3211 GCA_964618595.1 uncultured Desulfohalobiaceae bacterium | reverse complement strand
CGTCGGTCATGAGCCACATGCCAAGCAGGAACAGTCCCAGGCCGCCGAAGATGTTCAGGAGCAGGGTCATCGGTCACTCGGTGCGAGAGTTCGAAGGTTGCGTGCGCTGCCCGGCAATATGCCCGGAAGGGAGGCCGGAGGGCCTCCCGGGTGCCGGGCCAGTAGTGGTTTGTTTTCGTCTGCAGCCCTGAAGCCCCCTCACGGGGCCTTGCGTAACGCTCCCAGCAGATCAAATGGTATGGGCAGGATGGTGGAGGAGTGGCTGTCCGAGGCCATCTCCCGCATGGTCTGCAAATACCTGAGCTGCAGTGCCTCGGGATGCTTGCTGATGATCTCGGCTGCCTGGGCCAGCTTGGCCGCTGCCTGCTGCTCGCCTTCGGCGTGGATGACCTTCGAGCGCCGCTCCCGCTCGGCCTCGGCCTGCCGGGCCATGGCCCGCTGCATCTCCTGGGGCAGGTCGATGTGCTTGACCTCCACGGTGGAGACCTTGATGCCCCAAGGGTCGGTGTGCTGGTCCAGGATGTTCTGGATCTGGCTGTTGATCTGCTCGCGGTGGGAGAGGATGTCGTCGAGCTCCACGCTGCCGCAGACACTGCGCAGGGTGGTCTGGGCCAGCTGCGAGGTGGCGAACATGTAGTCCTCCACATCGATCACCGCCTTGACCGGTTCCACGACCCGAAAGTAGATGACCGCGTTGACCTCCACGCTGACGTTGTCCTTGGTGATGACGTCCTGGTTGGGCACGTCCATGGCGATGGTGCGCAGGGAGATGCGCTCCATGCGGTCGATGACCGGGATGAGGATGATCAGCCCCGGCCCCTTGGCCCCAATGGCCCTCCCAAGCCGGAAGACCACGGCGCGCTCATACTCGTTGAGCACCTTCAGGGACATCCACAGGAACAGCAGGACAATGGCGAGCACGATCGCCCAGACAGGTACGAGGGCCATGATCAATCCTCCGTGTACAAGGTTGTGTCGGGAGCCCGCTCCACAATCAGGACCAGGCCCTGGATGTCTCTGATGCGCACAATGTCGCCCGGTTTCAGGGTGGCATCATCCCGGCTGCGGGCGTTCCAGATCTCGCCGTGGATCCTGACCCGTCCCCTGACCCCATCCCAGTCCAGCACCTGCCCCACCAGCCCGATCATGGCCTCGCGGCCCGACCTGGGCTTGATGAGCTGGGCCTTGGTCACCAGCCCCAGGGCGATGAGCACGAAGAGCACCACCGTGCCCACCGTGGCCACGACCGTGGTCAGGGGCAGGGCGGCAAAGCCGTACTCGAACCGGAACAGGAGCAGGGAGCCCATGAACAGGCACACTGCCCCGGCAATGCTCAGCAGCGCGTAGCTGGTGATCTTGACCTCCAGGCCGAACAGGACCAGGCCCAGCAGTATGAGCAGCAGCCCGGTGGCGTTGGTGGGCAGCACGGCCAGGGAGTAGAGGGCCAGCAGCAGGCAGATGGCCCCGAAGACCCCGGGGAAGATGGCCCCGGGGTTGGTGAGCTCGAAAAACAGCCCGGCAATGCCCCCCAGGAGCAGGAAGTAGGCGATCTGGGGGTTGAGCAGCCAGGAGAGCAGCGAGTACCAGAACCTGGGCTGGTAGTCCTGGATGTGAATCTGCTCGGCGGAAAAGAAGAGCTTTTCATCCTGCCAGGGGATTCCCGCGGCCCCGGCCTGGCGCAGGAAGTCATCTGGGGAGTCGGCCACGAACTCCACCACGCCGAGCTCGAGCGCCTCGGCCGCGGTGATGCTCACGCTCTCCTCCACGGCCTGAACGTACCAGTCCACGTTGCGCTCCCGGGCCGCGGCCATGCCGCGCACCAGGCTCAGGATGTCGTTTTTGATCTTGTCGGCCATGGTCCCGTTGACGTCCTCCCCCCCCAGGCTGACCGGGGATGCGGCGCCGATGGTGGACTGGGGGCTCATGCCGGCCACGGACGAGGCAGCCACCAGGAACATGCCCGCGGACGCCGCCCTGGCCCCGGAGGGGCCGACCCAGACCGCCACCGGGACCTGGGCGTTGAGCATCAGCTTGACCATGGAACGCATGGAGTCGCCCAACCCCCCGGGCGTGTCGAGGCGCAGCAGCAGCATGTCGCAGTCCAACCCGGCACAGCTCCCAAGAGAGTGCTCCAGCAAGTCGACCTGGGCTGGGTTGATGGTGGCATCGAGCTGCACGTAGAGGACGCGCACCGGCTCGTCTGCCTGGCCGGCTCGTGCAGGCAGGCAGGATGCACTGCACAGGATGCACAAAACAACGGCGGCTGCAAACAGTCTTCCCGGTTGCCGGACAGTAATGTGGAAAGGGTGCATGACCGTTCCTGGCTGTGGTGTCGGCCCCTGGACATCGGCTCACAGGGTTTGGCTTTGCCCCGGGTATACACGATGGGGTGTGCTCTGAAAAGTGACCCGGCCTTTGGAGGGAGGCCGGGGTCGATTGAGTGGCGAGGGGGATGATACGAACCGGGCCCGCCCGTGTCGGACGGGCCCGGGAAAGGGTCCTAGTCGACCTTGTAAAAGGCCTTGGCTCCGGCCTTGCACACCGGGCAGGTGTCCGGGGCGTGGTCCTCGCAGGTGTACCCGCACACCGAGCAGACATAGTAGTCGGTCTCGGCCAGGTCACCCAGGTTGTCCAGGGCCTTTTGATAGAGCTCGGCATGGACCTTCTCCACCTCGTTGGCATAGGTGAAGAACTTCTCGGCCAGCTTGTTGCCTTCTTCGCGGGCCTCCTCGATCATTCTGGGGTACATGGCCGTGAACTCATGGGTTTCCCCGGACACGGCTTCCTTGAGGTTCTCCTCGGTGGACCCTATGCCGCCCATGGTCCTGAGGTGGGCGTGTGCGTGGATGGTCTCGGCCTCGGCCGCAGCCCGGAAAAGCTTGGCCACCTGGGGATGCCCGGCCTTGCCCGCCTGCGAGGCAAAGGCCAGATACCTGCGATTTGCCTGGGACTCTCCGGCGAAGGCTTCCTGAAGATTTTTGTCGGTTTTACTCATAATTAACTCCTTTGATTGTAGATGGTTAATAAAAATTTGGTAATAATTACTATTTTATTGGCAGCTCTGTCAACAACCCGGAGGGCATTTTTCGCCGTGCGCTTTCGCGTGTCGTGCTAAAAACTGATACCTGTCCAGGCCGATCCCTGGCCGGTATTTTCAAAGTTGGTCAGATAGGGTAAAAGGCTGGGCAAGGGGTAATCCACGGGACAGTCA
>CAZUBS010000309.1:2170-3224 GCA_964618595.1 uncultured Desulfohalobiaceae bacterium | reverse complement strand
ATCGACCATCATGGTCCCGGTGCTGGCACTGGCCCTGCCGCTTCCCGTGGTGCTGGTCCTGATGGCCCTCAAGCTGCTGCTCTGGCCGTGAAACGGAGTACCCTGCAACCTTTCTGCTCCACGCTTGAATTTTTAGGACCTGTTGACCTTCCAGCCCTCGCCGTGGTGGGATGTCTGGAAAAACCCACACGCACCAGCAGGAGTCCACTGTCGCCATGCCCATGATCCACGCCAGACGATTCATCCTTGAGGCCTTGACCGACAGTGGGCTCAGAAGCCTTCTGAACCAGGCCGGGGACCGTGCCGCCCGTGCGGCAGTGCTTTTCGACGCAGGCTATGACTTCAGCCGGCTTGAATTCGACGAAGCCATGCGCAGCCTGGAGGTGACCTGCCAGAGCCTGGAGCAACACCAGCAGCTGCAGGAGCTTCGCCTGTGGTGGGAGATGCTGCGAAACGACTGATATCGCTGTCCCTGTTTTATCTGAGACTAAACCAGAGGGAGAAAATCATGCCTGACAAACGCATCGCCAGGCTTTTCCGGTCAGTGGGCCTGCTCGTGCTCCTCACCCTGGCCGGGGCCTGCAGGGCTCCGATCGAGGTCGTCCCTCCCCGCACTCCTGAACAGGGGTCCGTGATCACTGTCCAGGGGACGGTCCACTACCAGGACCTGGAGGGGGGGTTTTACACCCTTGCCTCCGATTCGGGGCAGGTCTACAACTTGATCGGGCTCCCACCCGAGCATCGGCAGGATGGCCTGCGGGTCGAAGTCACCGGGCTGGCCGATCCCGACACAGCCACCATGCACATGCGGGGAACACCACTGAATGTTGAAAAGGTTCAGGTACTCCACAACGGGGAGGGGCAATGACCGCTCCCTGTTGCAGAGACCTCTTCCCTGTCACCAAAAACCTGGTCTTCCTCAACCACGCCGGGATGTCCGCCCACCCCCTGACCACCAGCCAGGCCATGCAGGACTTCAACCGGGAACGCCTCCTGTACGCCAGCAAGGGCTTTCCCCGGTGGATGGAACGCGTGGAGGAGGTTCGCGCACTGG
>CAZUBS010000309.1:0-2160 GCA_964618595.1 uncultured Desulfohalobiaceae bacterium | reverse complement strand
AAACGCCCGCCCCGAAGAGACCGCCTTCACCGCCAACACATCCTCCGGGCTGAGCCTGGTTGCCGAAGGGCTCGACTGGCGCCCCGGGGACGAGGTGGTCATCGTGACCCCTGATTTTCCGTCCAACGTCTTCCCCTGGCTCCACCTGGAGCGCCGGGGGGTGAAGGTTCGCCGGGTCCCGCGCAATCAGGGGCATTTTACAGCCAGGGATGTGGAGCAGCACTTCACGTCCCGCACCCGCCTCCTGGCCGTAAGCACGGTCGACTATGCCTCCGGGTTCTGCTCGGATGTGCAGGGAATGGGGGAGCTGTGCCGCGACCATGGTGTGCTGCTGGGGCTGGACGCCATCCAGAGCCTGGGCGTCCTGCCCATGGATGTGGCTTCCTGGTCGGTCGACTTTTTGGCCAGCGGGGCCCACAAGTGGCTGCTCGGACCGGCAGGCACGGCATTCCTCTATGTCTCCGAAAGGCTGGTGGAGCGCCTTGACCCACCACTGACGGGCTGGCGAAGCGTGGTCAACGAGGAGGAGTTCAACCTTTGTTTCGAGCTCAAGCCGGATGCCCGCCGATTCGAGAACGGGTGTTTGAACCTGGAAGGGATCTTCGGCCTGGGCGCCTCACTGGACCTGCTGCTCACCCGGGGCATTGAAACGATCAGGGAAGAGGTCTTCGCGTTGAACGACCACCTGGCCATCGGGCTGCGGGAACGGGGACTCACGGTCAGCTCGCACTGGACCGGGAGGGAGCGCTCCGGAATCCTGACATTCCTGCCTCCCGGCCACCCCCAGGAGTTCTGGCAGCACCTCATGGACCACCATGTGATGTGCTCCCTGCGTGGCGGAGCGATCCGTCTGGCCCCGCACTTTTACAATGACGACTCCGACCTGGATGCCTTCTTCACCGTCCTGGACGAATATCTCCACCTCAAATCCAGGACCGGAGCCGTCCGCTAGTCCGCCGCCCCAGGACGTCCTCGGCCGAAAACCCGGCTACCCGAACCGCGACGCGAGAAAGCCGAGCAGCTCCCTGTGCCAGAGCTTGGAATCGTCAAGATAGCAGGGATGGCCTGCGTTTCTGACCACGACCAGCCGGGATCCCTCGATCTTCTCCTCCAGGAGCCGGGCGTCTTCCAGCGGGGACACCGCATCGTCCTCCCCCCACATCAGAAGGGTGGGCAGGGTGATTGACGACAGACGGTCCTGATTCTCCTCGATGCCAACCGCCCCGAGCAGGACCAGTCCCCCCAGCAGCTCCTGACCGGCCAGGGCGCACTCCAGGCTGACCCAGCCGCCCATGGAGGGTCCCACCAGCACCGGCCGTTCCAGTCCCTCGGCCAGTATCAGGTCGCGCACGACCTGGTACTGGGAGTTGGCGCAGGCCAGGGATTTCCCAAATCCCGGAAGATCCACGGCCAGGGCCGGATACCCCTCTTCGGCCAGCTTTTCCAGAGTACCCAGCTCCCTCCAGGTCTCTGCAGTGAACTTGAGCCCGTGCAGGAGCACCACCGGCGGCCGCCGGCTGCCTTCGCCCCTCAAGGCATGAACCACGCAGGGTCCCGCTGTTATCTGCCGATCGTGTATGCTGTTTGCCATGAACCCTCCTCAGGTTGCAGTGCGTTGCTTTCAGAGTCCGCCGCTTTCAGCTTAGGATATTTCAGCGCCGGTGCAACCCCCTGCCTCCAGTACGGCTCAATGAAGCGTCCCACCACCACGGGCCGGGTTCCCTTGCACCCCGCACCGCCACCGGGCAGGGTCCTTCAGTGCTGAAATGTGCCTTGCTATCGCCGGGGCAAACTCTTAGGGTTGCGGCGGATTTTCCGATGGGGGTGTCCCGCGGCTGCGGGGCTGAGATCATACCCTTGGAACCTGATGCAGTTCACGCTGCCGTAGGGATATCGGAATCGGAGACCCACCCGGCCTCTCCCTCTGCCGACCATCACCAGGTTCACCTCCTCCATCCGGTAAAGTCCATGGTGGCAAACGTTCCACGGCCTGTACCCGTGGCCCGTTCCCCTTGAGCACTTTCCATCGACACGGAGGTTTTCATGGCGTCCAAGCAACAGCTCAGCTTCCTGAACCTCTTCCTGCTCTGGTTCGGGGCATCCGTCTCCGTGGCCGAAATCCTCACCGGTGGATTCCTGGCCGAGCTCGGCCCCACCCGG
>CAZUBS010000308.1:0-3224 GCA_964618595.1 uncultured Desulfohalobiaceae bacterium | reverse complement strand
CCTGCTCCGGCATGTTCACGGCCAACTCCATGAACTGCCTTTCCGAGGCCATTGGTTTGGCCCTTCCCGGCAACGGCACCATTCCCGCCGTCCACTCCGGCCGCGTCCACCTGGCCAAGCAGGCCGGGGCACAGGTCATGCAGCTATTGGACAAGGGCATCCTGCCCAGGGATATCGTCACCCCCGCAAGCGTGGCCAACGCCGTGACCGTGGACATGGCCCTGGGGTGCTCGACCAATACCGTGCTGCACCTCCCGGCCATCTTTGCCGAGGCCGCGCTCGACCTGGATCTGGACATTTTTGACCGGATCAGCCGCTCCACCCCCAACCTCTGCCGTCTGTCCCCTGCCGGGCCCCACCACATGCAGGACCTGCACAGGGCGGGCGGGGTTCCCGCTGTGATGCAGGAGCTGTCCGGCAAGGGGCTCATCGACCCCGAGGTCCTGACCGTTACCGGAAAATCCCTGGGTGAGAACCTGAAAGCCTGTGCCGCCCAGGTCCTGGATCCGGAGGTCATCCGCAGCGCAGAAAACCCCTACAGCGAGCAGGGTGGGATAGCCATCCTTCGCGGCAACCTTGCCCCTGACGGGGCCGTGGTCAAGCAATCCGCCGTCGACCCGTCCATGATGGTCCGGGAAGGCGTGGCCAGGGTCTTTGACAGCGAGGAGGCAGCGGTTGCCGCCATCCTGGGGGGGATGGTCACGGAAGGCGACGTTGTGGTCATCCGTTATGAAGGCCCCCGGGGGGGGCCGGGCATGCGCGAGATGCTCACCCCGACCTCGGCCATTTCCGGCATGGGTCTGGGCGGCTCGGTGGCCCTGATCACCGACGGCAGGTTCAGCGGGGGAACCCGGGGGGCCGCCATCGGGCATGTCTCCCCCGAGGCGGCCTCAGGCGGGACCATCGGTCTGGTCCAGGAGGGGGACCTGATCAGGATTGACATCCCCAAGCGCACCCTGGAGCTGGTAGTGGAGGATGAGGAGCTTTCCACCCGGCGCGGGCAGTGGGTCCCGGTGCGCAAGGATATCCGCTCCCCCCTTCTCAAACGCTACAGCCGTCTGGCCAGCTCGGCCGCCAAAGGGGCGGTCTACCGGGAGCTGGACTGAGGTGCCCTTTGTGGCACGACAGGGTGCCGTGGGCCGGCGAACACGGGTATGGGTCACTTTGCATCCACAGAGAGAGGGCGCATGTTCCTGAGCAGGGACGCGGTCCAGCGCTATGAACAATGGGAAAACAGCCCCCAGGGCAGGTTTGCCCTGCGCCAGGAGCTGAAGCTGCTCTTCTGCCTCATGTCCCAGTGGCCCAGGCGCAAGCAGAGCCTTCTGGACGTGGGGTGCGGCACTGGTTTTTTCCTCAACCACTTCTGGCAGACAGGGTTCGAGGTGACCGGGCTGGACAGATCACCGCCCATGCTGGCCAAGGCCAGGGAGCGGCTCGGCAACCGGGCCGACCTCCACCTCGGCCAGGCCGATCACCTGCCCTTCGCCGACAAGGAGTTCGACTTCGTGACCCTGCTCACGGTCCTGGAGTTCTGTCAGAACCCGGGTGCCGTGGTCGAGGAAGCAGGCCGGGTGGCCAGAAAAGGGCTTGTGATCGGTTTTCTCAACCGCTGCTCACTCTACTACCTCACAAAAGGGAAGCCCTGGAGGGGGCAGCGCCAGGGCAGCCTGACCCGGGCCGGGTGGCTCACCAGCAGCGAGCTGAAACAGCTGGTGCGGCAACGCATCGGCCCCCGGCCCCTCAAGGTCGGGTCAGTGCTGGCGGGCCCACAGTGCACCTGGAAGGATCGTCTGCCGTGGAGGTTCCTGAACGGGCAGCTCCTTCCGGTCAGCTGCGGAGCCTACGGGGGGCTGCGCGTCGATCTGGTGGGGGAAAAATGCATGACCCCTCTGCTGGCCTGGAAGGCCCAGCCCAAGCCCACCCAGTGAGCACATGCGCTCGAGCGCTCTTTTCAAGGGCGGGACGAAAAAGGCAATGCGGCAGGGGGGCGTGACCCCGGTCACAGCCTCCGGACAAGCACTGTTTCCCCCTGCTCCAGGCCCTCTGTTTCAGCAGGTATGACCACCAGACCGTCCGCCTGGAGCAAGGTGCGCAGCAGTCCCGACTTGCCGAGCAGGGGATGGGCCAGGGGAGGCCCCGTCTCCTGCCGGGTGAGCCTGACCCTGATGTAGTCCTCCCTGCCCTGTCTGGAAGCCACGTTCCTGGCCATGACCGCCGTGGTCCCCTGCAGGGGTGAAAAGCCGGAAGCGGGGATTTCTCCCTCCAGGTGACGCAGCAGGGCCTCTCCCAGCACCAGCATCACCACCTGGGCCGAGGTCACCTGACCAGGAAGACCAAAGACGCATTGCGAACCGACCCTGGCCACTATGGTGGGCTTGCCCGGGCTGATGGCCACGCCGTGCACCAGGATCTCGGCATCGGGAAGCCTGTCCAGGGCCTGAATGGTCAGATCCCTGACCCCCACCGAGCTGCCTCCGGACAAAAAGACAACATCTGCCCGCTCAAGCCCCCGGCCAAGAGCCGAAACCAGCGCATCCAGGTCGTCGGGCACTATGCCCGACTGCAGGATTTCAGCCCCCGTGGCTGCGGCCAGGGCGGCCACGGTGTGGGAGTTGACGTCACGGATCTGCCCGGGAAGCGGTGTCTGGTGCGGGGGCACCAGCTCATCCCCTGTGGAGAGCACACAGACCCTGGGCCGGCGGTACACCTCGACCTCAACCTGCCCCAGTGCCGCCAGCAGACCGACCTCCTGCGGACGGAGCCTCAGACCGGGACCCAGTGCGGTTTCCTCCCTGCGTATATCCTCTCCGGCAAGCATGACGTTCTCTCCGGGGGTCACGCTCTTGCGGATCTCGATGGTCCCGCTGCCAAGCGCGTCCGTGAACTCCACCATGACCACGCTGTCGGCTCCCCGGGGAAGGCTGCCGCCGGTCACGATGGACATGCACTGACCCGGAAGCAAGGCCTGCTTTGCAATCCCGGAAACCTCGATGGTTCCGGCCAGCTCCAGATAACAAGGGCTGGTGTCCCCGGCCCCGAAGGTGTCTGCCGCCCGCACGGCATACCCGTCCATGCTGGAACGGGAAACCTGCGGCAGGTCCTCCCCGGCCACGACCTCCGCGGCCAGGACCCTGCCGTGGGCGTCGTGGATGTGCACCTTCTCCCTGTCCAGCATCGGAAATGACTCAAGGATCGCAAGACACTCCCGGCGGCTGACCACCTTG
>CAZUBS010000307.1:0-3229 GCA_964618595.1 uncultured Desulfohalobiaceae bacterium | reverse complement strand
GGACGGTTCCCGTGTCCTGTGCCAGGTTCTGGTCGATGGTGATGGTGGCAGGCAGCGAGGCACGCAAAAGCTTGAGGGACTCTTTGATGATCGGTGCAACCTGAATGGGTTTTCGCTCGTGTTCATGGTGCCTGCTGAAGGACAATATCTGCTTGACCAGGTCCGTGGCCCTGGTCGCGGCACGCAGGACCTGGCTCAAGTTCTTCTTGACCCGTTCCTGGTCCCGGGCATGGAGCTGGGCCAGCTCGGCATAGCCGATGATCACTGCCAGGATGTTGTTGAAGTCGTGGGCGACCCCTCCGGCCAGAGTGCCGATGGCCTCGAGCTTCTGGGCCTGGAGAAGCTGTCGGCGAAGAGCCCTGGCCTCGCTGATATCGGACATGAACCCAAGCACGCCGTGGCCGCCCTGATAGGTGATGGGGGTCAGCCACAAGGCTACGTCCAGAGGTTGCCCGTCCTTTCTGAGGACCACGACTTCGGTGGAAACGGCCGGGGTTGTGGCGAACCCTTTGCCCTGCGACAAGCGTTCCTTGTGCAGCTGGCGGATCAGGGTGCGATACTCGGGCATGTAGAGCCGGTCGACCTCGGTTCCGATGAGATCGTCGGCCCTGTCGTACCCGAGCATGCGCACAAAGGCCGGGTTCACATAGACGTAGCGTTCCTGCTGGGTGATCCTGATCCCGATGGGCGAGGACTCGATGATCAGGCGCATCTTCTCCTCCGATTCCATGAGGGCCTCGCGAAAACGCATGCGTTGCAGTGACAGGGCATAAAACTCGCCCATGCGGCGCACTGCTTCCAGATCCTGGTCGGAGTACTCCGCAGCCTTGTCGAGCAGGACGATCTGTCCGGCGAGTTCCGGTCCCAGAAGAACAGGGACATAGAGCAGTCGCCGTGGCTCATGGTTCAGGAAGTGGAGACAGCCGGCCAGCTCAGGCTCAAGGCTGTTGGCATAAAAGGGTTGCCTGAGGTCTTTGTGCGCGGCCTTGTGGTTGTCGGGGTCTGATGCCGCCTGAAAGCCCAGCCGGGACATCCATTCAGCATCCCGGACCGATTCGGGAACCTGCACATCAGGACCAGCCGCGACTCTGGTTCTGCCGCTTACGGGATCGAAGCAGACCACGAGACCCTGACCACTCTTTGTGATGCGCCGGGTCATGTCCAGCACGGTGTCGGACATGTTCTCCAGGGTGGCGTTCTGGGCTGCGAGTGGTGCATAGAGCCTGGCCAGGGCGGCATTGACCTCGAGCTCCCGGCGGAGATGCTCCTCGGCCAGATGCCGTTCGGTCACGTCCACGAACACGGCAATGAGGTTGCGAACGTGTCCATTGTCGTCGGTGACCGCGCTCACGGACATGTCCAGCCACACGGGTCTGCCCGCCTTCGTTTTGAACCGCCTCTCCACCCGGTAGGGGGAAGTGCTCCCCGCGCCGGTGAGGATTTCCTGCATCTTGCCCAGATAGCGCTGGCTGTCCTCGTCAAAAATGAAGTCCGCGAGAGTCCTGCCGAGGATGTCCTGCTGTGAGTAGCCAAAGATCGCTTCGCAGGCGGGGTTGGCCTGGATGAACCGCCCTTGGCTGTCGCAGACCGCGATTCCGGCCAGGAGATTGTCAAAGATGGTGGCCATGCGCTCCAGGTCCTGGCCGTGGGACTGGATCTGACAGTGCTCCGCGGAGATCTCGCAGCACGAGTAGAGCCGGGTGCCGTTTTCGATGGCAACTTTCTTGACCGTGGTCAGGATATCGCGGGGGGAGTCGGATGGAAGACGGGACGTATACCTGAGACCGGTCAGCTCGCCTTGCGCATCCAGCTCCGAGGGATCAAAAAGGTCGGGGCCGAGCAATTCCTCCACACTGTCCAGGGCAAGGACACGCTCCCTTGTCAGGCCGAAGACCTCTTCCACGCCCCTGCTGGCGAAGAGGGGTTCTCCATTCTCGCCGGTGAGCAGGAGTGCGCCCGGAAGGTTGTCCAGGATGGACAGGTGCATGGCTTTTGGCTGGCTGGAGAAGTTGGATCCGCCGCCGCAACATCCCTGTTGCGCAGCAGTGTCGTGTGGCTCTGGTCCGGCAGCCGGGAACTTTCGGGACCGGGTCATGTGCCTTCCCCCGGGAAGATGAGGTTGTAGATGCCCCTGGATGTCGGAGGATGTGGGGCGGGGCAACAGCAGGGGTCTGCTGTTTAGTGCCACAACTGGGGAAGGGTATCAAATGGGGGTTCGAGGTCGGAAGAGCACGGTGCAGTGCCTCAAAAGCCTTGCCAATCCAGACAGAGCAGACTTCCAGTTCAGGGCGCCGCTTCCTGGTCCTCACCAAGGTCACGCTGTGGCACGACCGGTGCTTCCCCAGGCAGTTGAGGCCCGGAGTCTTCCGTACGTTTTATTGCAGACCATCCGGCAAGGCAGAGGAGTTCCGCCGTTTCGAGGGGCCCTTTTTTGATGGTGCTCAGAGCGTGTACCTTGTGGAGCAGATGCCCCTCATGGTCGAGAGAACCATCCAGCCCGAGCTCCCTGAGCTTGCCCCTCAGGGCACCGCGGCCGCTCTTCGCACCCAGGTCCATCCTGCTGTCGTGGCCCAAGATCCCCGGGGGAAAAGGGTCGTAGAGGCGGGGGGACTTGTACTGGCCGTCCACATGCAGGCCCGTCTCGGTAAAAAAGATGGCCTTGCCGGTGACGGGTTTGCATGGGGAGTGGGCCACTTCCAGCATTTCAGACGCCCTGCGGCAGAGCCGGACCAGCCCGGACAGGTCATAGTGGCGCAGCCCGGCGTGGAAGGAGAGATAGCCAAGAACCTCTTCCAGGGGAGCAAGCCCGGCCCGCTCCCCCAGCCCGAGCAAGGTGGCGTCGGCACAGTCCGCACCGCTTGAGAGCGCGGCAATGCTGTTGGCCGTGGCCATGCCGAAGTCGTTGTGGCAATGCACCCCAAGGGCCAAGCCCGGAATCTCCTTAAGGCGGGTCACCACATCCACCACAGCCACAGGGTTCCAGACCCCGACCGTGTCCGAGACCCTGACGCGGTCAGCCCCGCATCCGGCCGCCAGCCCGGCCATCTCGAAAACAAACTCCGGATCGGCCCGCGAGGCATCCTCGAGGCCGAGGGATACAAAAGGGATGCCCAGCTCCCGGGCCAGGCCCAGGCAGGAAGCCACCCGTTTCCGGATGCCGGCCCGATCCGTGCCAAGCCGTTCCCTCATGTGCAGATCAGAGACCGGGATGCCGATGGAGATGCTTTCC
>CAZUBS010000306.1:0-3232 GCA_964618595.1 uncultured Desulfohalobiaceae bacterium | reverse complement strand
CTCCATCTGCACCACCACCGGGTATGCCACCGCGGACTTCGAGCTCTGGACCCCGTTGACGCAGACCATGCTGCTTTTTCTGATGTTTCTGGGGGGCAGCGCAGGGTCCACCGCCGGAGGGATGAAGTGCATGCGCATCATGCTGCTGCTCAAGCACTCCTACCGGGAGCTGTTTCGGCTCATCCACCCCCGGGCCGTGGTGCAGGTCAAGCTGGGAAGGCAGATCGTGCACGACCAGGTGCTGCAATCGATCTGGGGTTACTTCATCCTCTTTCTGGCCCTTTTCGTGGTGGCGGCCTTTTCATTGGCTGCCATGGGCGTGGACGTCCTGACCTCCTTTGCCGCGGTTTTGGCCTGCATCGGCAACATCGGCCCCGGGCTGGGCACGGTGGGGCCGAGCGAGAACTACGCACACCTGCCGGCCATGGGCAAATGGGTCCTGACCCTGTGCATGCTGCTCGGGCGGCTGGAGATCTACACGGTGATCATCCTGTTCGTTCCGGAGTTCTGGCGCAGGTGAGCCAGGGGCGGACCAATGGCGCGCCACAGGGTTCCCTGCTGATCTTCTCCGGCCGGGAAGGCTCGGGCGCGGGCAGCACATCCCCGAAGACCCTTGCCCGGCAGGAGCACTGGGAGTCGGTCGCCTCACTGGGTCCCTGGGTGGCTGCCGATAAGTTTTGCGAGCCGGCGCCGGGCCGCTGGTGGCGGTCCGCGGCAGCAAACCCTGCCGCCTCGGTGGTGTTCTGCGGCGAGTGCTCCTCGAGTCTGGACGTGGCCTGGGACCTGCTCGGCTCCCGCTGCCTGCTGCCCTTTGACTCGGTCCTGGCGGCGAGCCAGCGGGCCGGGCGTGGGCAGCTCAGGCGGCACTGGGTCTCCCCTGCCGGGAACGTGCACGCGGCCTGGCTCTGGCCCCGCCTGGTGACGCCCCTGGACAGCCTGGCCTCTTTGCTGGCCGGGTTGGTGCTGGTCAAGGCCTTCCAGGCAATGGGGTTGCGGCTGCGCCTCAAGTGGCCGAACGACCTGCTCCTCAACGACCGCAAGGTGGGCGGGATATTGATCGAGGGGCGGCGCGGCCGGTTGCTCGTGGGAGTGGGGCTGAACCTGCACCACGCTCCTCCCGGGGGGCTCCTGCGGCATGGGCACGCCCATCCGGCCAGCCTGCTGCAGGGCTTCGGCATCCCGTCCACCCCCCCGGAGCTGTGGCTCAAACTTGTGGAAGAGGGGCTTCCCTGGTATGAAATTTGTTCCACATTCAGGAATCCCGGGCTGCTCATTCGGGAAATCGAAAGAAACATGGCCTTTATCGGTCAGCAGGTGCGGGTCACGGGCCAGCAGTTTCCAGATTGCACCGCCACTGTCCTCGGTCTGAGCAGGGAGGGGTGGCTGCGATGTGACGTCGGCGGGAAAGAGAGGCTGGTCCGGACCGGGAGCATTGCACCTACGTAAGGCCGGAAAAGGGAATGGTAAGCCGCAAGCAGGAACAGAACATGAAGGAAAAGACATTCGAAGAGGTGCTCGAAGAGCTCAAGGGACAGCCGGTACTGGTCGCCAACCGGGGCATCCCGGCCAGGCGCATCACCCGCTCCATGCGGGAGGTCTTCAAGGCCATCCCGATCATGACCGCCACGGACGTGGACAAGACCGCACCGTTCACGACCGGGGCCCAGGAGCTCCTGCTGCTGGGGGAGAACCCGCGCGAGTACCTCAACCTGGACCGCATCATCCGCCTGGCCAAGGCGCGGGGGGTCAAGGCCATCCACCCCGGCTGGGGGTTCGTATCCGAGGATGACAGCTTCCCCATCAAGTGCCGCCAGGCAGGCATCCTGTTCATTGGTCCGCCGCCAGAGGCCATGCGCCTGCTGGGCAACAAGGTCGAGGTCAGGCGTCTGGCCAAGAAGCTCGGCATCCCCGTGGTGCCTGGCTCGGACGGAGCGGTGAGCATCGAGGAGGCCAGGGAGATCGCCCAGGGGCTGGACTTCCCTATCATGCTCAAGGCCGAGGGCGGCGGTGGCGGCCGGGGCATCTACGAGGTCTTCCGGCCGGAGCAGCTCAAAGAAGCCTTCAACAAGGCATCCGCCCTGGCGCAAGCCTCCTTCGGGAATCCACGCCTCTACGTGGAGAAGCTGTTGACCTGCATCCGGCACATCGAGATCCAGGTCGTCGCCGACCAGCACGGCAATGTCTTCGCCTTTGACGAGCGGGACTGCACGGTGCAGCGCAACCACCAGAAGCTGGTGGAGATAACTCCCTCTCCCTGGTCCGGCATGACCCCGGAGCTGCGGCAGCAGCTCAAGGATTACGCCGTCCGGCTGGTCAGGGAGGTGGGCTACTACTCACTGGCCACTGTGGAGTTCCTGGTGGAGGAGGATGGCACCGCCTATCTCATCGAGGTCAACACCAGGCTCCAGGTGGAGCACGGCATCACCGAGTGCCGGTACGGCATCGACCTGGTGGAGGAGCAGACCGCCATAGCCTTCGGGTCCCGGCTGCGCTGGAACGCCGACAACACCCGGGCGCAGAGTCACGCCATGCAGGTCAGGATCAACTGCGAGAACCCGCAGGAGAACTTCGCACCCAATGCCGGCCGCATCACAAGATACATCTCCCCCGGCAGCCAGGGGGTGCGGGTGGACTCCTGCGTGTCCAACAACTACGTCTTCCCCTCCCAGTACGATTCCGCCGCCTCCCTGCTCATTGCCTACGGCAACAGCTGGCAAAAGGTTCTGGGCATCATGGAGCGCGCCCTGGGCGAGTATGTGATCGGCGGTATCAAGACCACCATCCCCTTCCACAGGGTGATCATTCAGCACCCCAAGTTCCGCAGCGGTGATTTCGACACCAACTTCGTGGCCAAGCACCCCGAGCTCATGGATTATGTGGAACGTGAGGACGAGGCGCACCGGCTGGCCCGGCTGGTGGCGGAGATTTCGGCCAAGGGGTGCAACTCCTTTGTCCAGCTCGGCGAGTACCGGGGACGTCAGGACAAGCGCATGGGCCGGCTGGACCCTGTCCTGCCGGATGTGGACTTCGGCGCCTACGAGTACCCCTACCCGAGGGGCGACCGCAAGGCCCTGCTCGATTACGTGCGGGACTCGGGGCACGTCCACTTCACGGACACCACCACCCGGGACATCACCCAGTCCAACAGCGGCAACAGGTTCCGTCTGGCCGAGGATCGTCTCGTCGGTCCCTACCTGGACAACTGCGGTTTCTTTTCCCTGGAGAACGGCGG
>CAZUBS010000305.1:0-3239 GCA_964618595.1 uncultured Desulfohalobiaceae bacterium | reverse complement strand
ACCTGGAGCGGGCCGAACAGTTCATTGAAAATTTGGAGGACATCAAGCACGGCGAAAGCGTGGTCATCACCTCGGGCCAGCCCACACCCGGCCAGACCAAGGTGCACACCAACGAGCTCAAGATCTACTATAAGTGAGTCGGATGTCAGAGAGATCCGGTGCAGTTGCCTGGGGGCATCAGAGCAATGCCTGGGGGAGCTTGTGAAGACCCTGGCTTCGCTGTGATCTGTTGACGGCAGGGGATTGTTGTAATAGGAAGAATTATTATTCGCAGCCTTAAATTGTTAACTTTCCACAAAGCTTTCCTGTTGCCGGGTTTTCCGGTTGTCGGCTGAGGAAGGGAGGACAGACATGAGCAGATCTATCGCCGTCAAGGCACTGGGTGTTTTTGCAATTCTTTTGCTGGCAGGCTGCGCGGGCACGCAGAAGCAACCAAGCGATTCCGCCGCATTCAGCCAGCATTACTCTGACACACTTTTTCAGGTGACAGAAAAAGAGCTGTACAGCGTGGAGCTGCTCATGGACCAGGGAACGCTTACCACAGGTGAGAACAGCTTCCAGGCAGTGGTGCACAACAGGCAGGACCAGGACGTTCCCGGTGCGGAGGTCACTGCCGCCGCATTCAAGCCCCAGAGCCCCGATGCGACCAGGCAGCAGGTCAGCGGAATGGACCGTGACGGCGGCCTGTACACATTCAGGGGGCTGGACATCGAGGAGGCCGGTCATTGGCAGCTGGCCGTCACGGTCAACAAGGGCGGTGACACGGACACGGCCGTGTTTGATTTTCACGACGTCGCCGCTCCAACCGGGAAACAGGGGGCATCTCCGGAGCCTGCCATGCAGGGCCACGCCCACGACAACGGCCACGACCAGGGTCAGATGGGGCATCATGCGGAAACCATGGAGCGCCCGGAGAACATCGATACCTCCGACACGGTCATGAGTGAAAAAGGGCTGTTCCAGGTGGCCTACGACACCTCGGTCAGGCCCATTCCCATCGGCCGCATCCACCAGTGGAGGATCCAGGTCCTGGATGCCTCGGGCAACCCTGTGGAGGCGGCCAGGATTCTCGTCGACGGTGGCATGCCCGAGCACGGCCACGGCCTGCCCACCGAGCCGGAAATGACGGACAATCTCGGCAACGGTGTCTATGAGATCGGCGGCATGCGGTTCAGCATGCCCGGCTGGTGGGTGGTCGAGTTCCAGATCCTGACCATGGACAAGCGGGACAGGGCCACGTTCAATCTGCTGCTCGAGTAAGCACCATGTCCCTCTTGGCACGGTTGTCACATCACGGCTGGTGGGTGGTCCTGCTCGGGTTGATGCTGACGCTGAGCCTTCCGGGCTGGTCGGTCTCGGCTGAAGACCCGTATCAGTTCAGCGAGTCCGAGATAAAGACACTCAGCTCTCTGTGGGTCGAAAGCCTGGGGGAGATACCCGACGACCCTTCCAACGCCTACGACACCGACCCTGAAGCTGCCCGCTTCGGGCGCATGGTCTTCCACGACAAGAGGTTCAGCGCCAACGGGGAGATAGCCTGCGCCTCGTGCCATCCAAGAAGCAACCTCTTCGTGGACGACAGCCCCCTGGCCGAAGGATTGGGCACCACAGACCGCAGGGCCATGCCGCTGCTGGGGGTGGGGTATAACATCTGGTTCTTCTGGGACGGCCGCAAGGACTCCCTGTGGTCCCAGACCCTGGCGCCCTTTGAAGACCCGGTGGAGCACGGCATCACCCGCACCAGGGCCATTCAGCTGGTGTACGAGTCCTACACGAAAGAGTATGAGGCCCTTTTCGGCCCACTACCTCCGCTGGAAAGCGTGGAGGGGCCGGCCTTTGCCGGGCCCCTGGCCGAGTTCGAGCTGGGCCGGCAGGCCTGGGAGCGGATACCGGAGGAAAAGCGGGACCGGATCAACCGCATCTACTCCAACGTAGGCAAAGCCGTGGCCGCCTATGTGCGCAGGCTGGTCCCCATGGAGTCGCGTTTTGACCGGTTCGTGGCCGCGCTCCAGGCCGGTGAGCCGGAGGAGGCCGGGACGATCCTTACGCCGGAAGAGGTGCAGGGGCTGAAGCTGTTCATCGGCAAGGCCTCCTGCACCAACTGCCATTTCGGCCCCCTGTTCACCAACAGCGATTTTCACAACCTGCTGGTGCCACCGGGTGACCACCTGCGCTCGGACCACGGCCGGGCCGTGGGCATCCGGCAGGTCAAGGAGGATCCCTTCAACTGCCTCGGAAAGTACAGCGACGCCTCAGGCCGTTCGGACTGCGGCGAGCTGGTGTACATGGACGATGACGTCGCCAAGTACTCGGACGCCTTCAAGACCCCCTCGCTCAGGAACGTGACCGAGCGCCGCTTCTACATGCACCACGGCCAGCTGGAAACTCTGGACGACGTCTTTGATCATTACCGTGCTGTGGGCAACCGGGTTCCGGAGCTGGGCCACTTCGAGTTTTCCGACCGGGAGGTGGAGCAGCTCAAGGCCTTCCTGGCCACCCTGAGCTCCCCGGTCAAGATCCTCGAGCCCTTCAACGAGGTGGTGGAAAAAGGACCGGGGCCCGAGTAGCGGGTGGCGGTCTTTCCGAACAGAGGCCATTCGCAACACGGGCCGAACCTGCTTCTTATACAGGGAGAATGGGCGCGAAGGGGGTTGACGACGCCGGGTCAGGGGAATATAAGCCATGGCTCTCAAGCATTCCCCGGTAGCTCAATCGGCAGAGCGGATGGCTGTTAACCATTAGGTTGGGTGTTCGAGTCACCCCCGGGGAGCCATTTTTCTGGGCCACGTCACCAGGCGTGGCCTTTTTTGTGCCACCATGCCCTTCACAGTGTACATTCTCCATAGCAGGACCTGTGACCGTTTCTATTGCGGGCAGACCGACGATCTGGAAAAGAGGGTCCGGCAGCACAATGATCCGGATTACACTTACACCTGCACCACGAAACGCTTTCCCGGTCCGTGGGAGTTGGTCTGGCATGCGCAGCTCGCCAGCAGGACAGAGGCCTTAATACTCGAACGCAAGATCAAGAAGCGGGGAATCGGCAGGTTTTTGCAGGGTCAGGATGGCTGTTAATCCCGCTGGAAGCGGGATTGGGTGTTCGAGTCACCCCCGGGGAGCCATTTTTCAAGGCCCCACAGCATGCGCTGTGGGGCCTTCTTCATAGTGCGCCCGGGGGCCGCATCCTTTTCACGCCCCCGCGCAGCTCATCAGATCGCAACCCTTGCCAGGCATTTGTT
>CAZUBS010000304.1:0-3243 GCA_964618595.1 uncultured Desulfohalobiaceae bacterium | reverse complement strand
AGCTTGCGGATCTTGTTTCCCGACAGTTCCATGCCGGTCAGATCGTCTCGTTTGAGGTAGATGTCGACGCCCCGTCCCCGGCCGGTACCTCACCCTCGTAGGTGTAGTGGTAGGTCGTCCGGTCCTTGGCCTGGGGCGGCTTATCAGCCGTGTGCTGGCTGGTGACCTGGCTGGTGACCTGGGTCATGGAAGGACGGCCACCGCCTCCATCTCCACCCGGGCGCCAAGGGGCAACCCCGCGACCTGCACCGTGGAGCGGGCTGGAAGAATGGAGCCGAAATGCTCGGCATAGGCCTCGTTCACTGCCTTGAAGTCGGCCATGTCCATGACGAATATGGTGGTCTTGACCACGTGCTCAAGGTCTCCCCCGGCTTGGTTGAGGATGGCCCGCACGTTGGCGACGATCTGGTGCACCTGTGCGGAGATGTCTCCTTCCACAAAGGCCCCGGTCGCGGGGTCCAGGGGAATCTGGCCCGAGACGAAGAGCAACTTGCCCGCAGCCACTGCCTGGGAATACGGACCGACAGCTGCCGGCGCCTTCCCCGTGGACACGATCCTGTTTCCTGCGCCCATGTCATCTCCTTTGTGCGGCCTTTCAGGCCGCCGCGTTGTTTCGCACTTCCTGCAGGTAGTTGTAGACGGTGAACTTGGAGACCCCCAGATAACCGGCCACCTCCCCCACCGATCCCTTGATCAGAAATACCCCCTGCCGCTCCAGATGCTCCACGAGCTGCACCTTTTCCTGCTTGCTCATGTCCGGAGCCTGCTTTCCCCTGGAGGCAATGGCCTCCTCCACCATGCTTCCCACGGTCTCCACCACCGAGGTGGCAAAGGTCTCGGAGCGCTCGTCGTCCTGGACCTTTTCGATGGTGGTCAGCTCCTCGAGCAGGCTCAGGGTGTTCAAGAACCCCGTGATGTCCACGTTGATGCACATGCAGCCGATGACCCTGCCCAGGTCGTCCCGCAGGTAGATGGAGGAGGACTTGAGCACCCTGCCGTCCCTGGAGGTGGTCCGGTAGCCGTGGGTGTCCCTGACCCCGTCTCCGTCCCGGCGAAGCTCCTTGAGCACCATGTCCGTGATGGGGGCGCCGGTGGTGCGGCCGGTGACGTTCCCGGCCATGAAGACCAGGGAGCTGTTCAGGTTGCTGAAGTCGTGCACCACTGCCTCGCAGCACTGCCCGAAGGTGTGCTGGACGCCCGTGGCCAGCCTTTTGGCCTGCTCGAATATCCATGCGTTGTCCGGCATGACCGCCTCCTGTCGTGCCCTCTCCAAAGCTTCCACCGGCAGCCTACCCTCATGTACAACCGTGAGCAACAATTTTTTTGAAGTCTTAAAATTTTTTGTATACCCTGAACCCGGAATCCGGTATCTGGTCATGGGCTGCTGAAGCCTGTATCCTCAACCCTGGCTTTTCCCGGCAGCGCAGACGTCTTCCTCTCTTGGCCAAGGAGCCCTCAATGCGTATCCAGTTTTCCCTCACGGTCGCAGCCGGCAAATGGCTCATTGCCTCGGCCGTGAGCTCGCTGCCGGCCGTCACGCAGGCCTTTCAGTCAGGGCGCATCCTGCTCAAGGGCGGGACCACCGTCTCCGCGGTCTGCGAGCTGCTGACCGGATCGCCCATGATGATCTCCGGGCGGGTCAGCCCCACCGGCACCAGGACCGCTCCTTTTGTTTCCTCCGCACAGCACCCCCACGCCCTGCTCCTTGACCGGGGCACGACCAGGCCTGTTGCTGCTGCTGACTGGCCCGACGTCATGGCCGTCATGAAGAGGGGCGACTGCCTGGTCACCGGGGCCAACCTGATCGACGCCCACGGCGGGGCCGCGCTGATGTGCGGCTCCCCATACGGCGACGGGGCCGGCCCCTGGCTGGGCGCGGCACCTGTGGAGGGGTTCGAGATCATCGTTGCCGCGGGCCTGGAGAAGCTGGTACCCGGCCGGGTCGAGGACCTGGTCCGCGCCTCGGGCAGGCGGCTGGTGGACCGTTCCTACGGCATGGCCGTGGGCCTGCTCCCGCTGCACGGCCGAATCCTGACCGAGATCGAAGCGGTCACGAGCCTGGCCAAAGTGGACTGCTGGGTGGTCGGCCGGGGCGGCGTCCACGGCGCCGAAGGCGGCACCACCCTGGTGGTGGAGGGTGACGACGAGCAGGTGGCTATCGTGGAGCAAGCCTATCTCGAAGCCCGGGAAAAAGGGCACAGCGGCACCACTGAAAGCCTCAGGCAGGAATGCGGGGCAGGCTCACCAGGGTGCAGGCACCATCTGGCGTGTTTGTTCAGAAAATCACCCGAGTAGGAACCATAGTGGCCAAGCTTCGATTTTTGAAAATTTTAGGAAAGCTGAAGAAAGGAAATACCCCCTATGCCAAAGTCCATTGAAGAGAAGCTGTGGGATCTGGAAAAGAGAAATGAGCTGATTACTGACAGCTTGATCGATGCGGTCTGGGTGGTGGACGCGAAGACCTTGCGCTTCGAGTATATTACAAAATCGATCGAAAAAATCAGCGGATACTCTGCAGATGAGTATATTGGAAAGACTGTCCAGGAACGCTTGGGCAAGCAAGCAGTGGGTGTGTTGCTTCCGGAGCTCAGAAGGGAGATACAGTTTTTTGAGGAGGACAGGCGCAAGGTGCGCAACTTCGAGCTCGAGCTGGTGGACAAGACAGGGAACAGCTACTGGGTCGAGCTGCGGTTGACTCTGGTCAAGGAAAGCGATGGCTCGATCAAGATCGTCGGAATTACCAGGGACATAACGCCAAGGAAGAGGGAGGAGCACAAAAAGGACGATCTGAACGAAAAGCTGGCCATAGCCCTGGCTGAAAAAGAGAGGCTACTCAAAGAAATCAAGGTCCTGCACGAGCTGCTGCCCATCTGCAGCGGGTGCAGGCGCATCCGTGATGATTCGGGGAGATGGTGGCCGCTGGAGGAGTACGTCAGGCAGCACACCGATTCCGAATTCACCCACACGATCTGCAAGGACTGCAAGGATGTCATGTATCCCGAGCTGTAAAAAAGGGTCTTCGGCCTTTGTATTTATTGAAGATCAGGAATGACGATCATAAGAAATGCAGTTCATTAGTAAATGCTTCCGAATATGGCTGGAAACAGCTTGCACAAAACAAAACTGCAATCCACACAACGACTCGTAAAACCTATTCCGATTCGAGCGAACCGCGCTTGAGAGGGCGTATTTTACTTGCCCTGAGCCCCCCCTGAACATGATCCTCTGCCGAGCGGCAGCTCT
>CAZUBS010000303.1:0-3246 GCA_964618595.1 uncultured Desulfohalobiaceae bacterium | reverse complement strand
GCTCGAAGGAAACGCCTACGCTCGAGTGGATCTGCCAGGAGGTGCAGCCGGGCCTGTCTGGCCTGCTGCAGGGCCTTGCCCAGGATCTCGGCCGGAATGCCTGAGATCTTGATGTCCATCTGGATGGCGGTGATGCCCTCTCGGGTGCCCGCCACCTTGAAGTCCATGTCGCCGAGATGGTCCTCGTCGCCCAGGATGTCGGTCAGGATGAAGAACTGGTCCTCCTCCTTGATCAGCCCCATGGCGATGCCGGCCACGGATGTGGTCACGGGCACGCCCGCATCCATGAGGGCCAGGCTGCCGGAGCAGACCGAACCCATGGAGGAGGATCCGTTGCTTTCCATGACCTCCGTGACCACCCGGATGGAGAAGGGGAAGTCCTCCGGGGAGGGCAGCACCGGGCTGAGCGCGCGCTCAGCCAGGGCGCCGTGCCCGATCTCGCGGCGTGCCGGGCCGCGGAGCATCTTGGCCTCGCCCACGCAGTAGGGCGGGAAGTTGTAGTGGAGCATGAAACGTTTGAAGGTTTCCCCGGTAATGGTCTCGATGCGCTGCTCGTCCCGGGTGCTTCCCAGGGTGGCCACACCCAGGACCTTGGTCTCGCCGCGGGCAAAGATGGCTGAGCCGTGGGCGCGGGGCAGGGCCCCGATCTCCATGGTCAGATCCCGCACGGTGGTCATGTCGCGGCCGTCGATACGTTTGCCCTGTGAGCTGATGCGCTCCCTGACGATCTCCTTCTCCAGCTCCTTGAGCAGGTCCGGGACCATCTTGAGGACCTCGGGCTGTTCGGGGTAGCGCTCGGCCAGCTTCTCAAGCACGTTTTGCTTGACCTGCTTCTTGGCCGCCTGCCGCTCCATCTTGTCCACCACGCTGGTGGCCTGGGAGAGACCGCCCGCGGCCAGCTCCTTCACGGCCGCGACCAGCTCCTGGTCCACCTCGGGGGGCTGGACCTCCATCTTGGGCCTGCCCACCGCAGTGCGCAGCTCCTCCTGGATGTCGATGAGCGGCTTGAGCTGCTCGTGTCCCCAGGTGATGGCCTCGGCCATGAGCTCCTCCGAGGCGAACTCTGCCCCGCCTTCAACCATGACCACGGCATCCTTGGAGCCGGCCAGGATCAGGTTCAGGGTGCTGGATTCCATCTGGCTCAGGGTGGGGTTGGCCACGAAACGCCCGTCCACGTAGCCGACCCGGATGCCCGCGATGGGGCCCAGGAATGGGGTCTTGGAGATGTGCAGGGCCGCGGAGGCTCCGGTCATGGCCAGCATGTCCGGGTCCTCGTCCGCTTCGGCCGAGAGCACGGTGGCGATGATCTGCACCTCGTCCCGGAATCCGTCCGGGAAGAGGGGGCGGATGGGCCGGTCGATGAAGCGCGAGATCAGGGTTTCGCGCTCGCTGGGGCGGCCGATCTCGCGACGGAAGTAGTTTCCCGGGATGCGCCCGGAGGCGTAGGACATCTCCTGGTAGTTGACCACCAGGGGCATGAAGTTGATGTCCCGTTCCAGGGGCTGGGTCACGGCGGTGACCAGCACCACCGTTCCGCCGCTCTGGACCCAGACCGCGCCGTCGGCCTGATTGGCCAGCCGGCCGGTCTCGATGATGACCTCGCGGCCGTCGAGGGTCGCGGTGAGTCGGGTTGTCGCAAATGGGGTACTCATGATGTCGTAGTGTCCTTGGGTGTCGTGGCGGCCTTGCGGCGCGCCTTGATGGTGTCCGGACGGCTCCGGGGAATGGTCCTGCGGGTCGCGTTTCCAGACCCTGAAAAGGTGCGGACCGGTCCGGACGGGAAAAAGGGCGCGCCTGCCCCTGCCGGGAACAGGCGCGGTCGGGTCATTTTCTCAGCTTCAGCCGCTCGATGAGCGAGCGGTAGCGGTTGACGTCCTTGCTCTTGAGATAGTTGAGCAGCTTGCGCCGCTTTCCAACCATCTTGAGCAGGCCGTTTCGGGAGTGGAAGTCCTTTTTGTGGCCCTTGAAGTGCTCGGTCAGATATTCGATCCGACGGGTGAGCAGGGCCACCTGCACCTCGGGGGAGCCGGTGTCCCCCTCGTGCTGCTGAAACTCCAGGATAACGCCATTCTTCTGTTCCGGGGTCAAAGCCACAGCCATACCTCCTTGCATGTGTTGTCGTTTTGGTGCGTTGCGGCGGCCACTCTCTCAGGCCTGCCAGAGCCCGCGCACTATTGCCCAGACCGGGCCCTGCGGGCTGTCCCGGAGCTCGGCCAGGCACAGGGGGGATCCGTCCGCGCCCAGAAGGAGCGCTTTGTGGACGTCGTCCCGTCCTGTTTCCGGCCGTACCCTGTCCAGCGGCAGTCTGACCCCGTTTCTGACCAGACCCTCCAGTTCGGGGTCCAGGCGGATCTGGGGCCAGTCAGCCAGGGCCTGGCGCAGGGACAGAACCCTGTCAGGGAATGCTTCCGGCTCCGCGAGCAGGCGCTCCAGGTCGTGCGCATGGGCGATGTCAAAAGGCCGGCTGCTTTCGCGAACCAGCTCGGTGAGCACCGCACCGCACCCCAATCGCTTCCCCAGGCTGTGGGCCAGGGAGCGTATGTACGTTCCTTGTGAACAGACGACCCGGAATCGGACCAGCGGAAGGTCCATGTCCAGGACCTCCGCCCGGTCGATGTGCACGGGTTTGGTCTTGGTCGGGGTCGGTTTGCCGGCCCGGGCCAGGGCGTACAAGGGCGTACCCTTGTGCTTGGCCGCGGCAAAGGGCGGCACCTCCTGGCGCTCGAGCCCGGTCCACCCCAGGACCTCATCCCGCACCTGTTCATCGGTCACCTGTTCCCAAGGATGTTCCGCAGTGATTCTTCCCTCGATGTCAAAGGTATCGGTTTCCAGGCCCAGTCGAAGCTCCCCGCGATAGGTCTTGGCCCCACTGACCACGTGGGGGGCGATCTTGGTGGCCTGACCGAGCAGCACCACCAGGACCCCCTGGGCCATGGGGTCGAGGGTGCCGGCATGGCCGATCCTGCGCTGCCCGAAATGCTTCTTGATCGTGTTCAGGCAACCGGCCGAGGTCGGCCCCTTGGGCTTGTTCAGGACCAGGACACCGTCAAGCTGAGGAAACCGTTGCTGCCCGTCCAGGATCACGCAACCCCCAGGGCGGCGCCGATGGCCGAGACGAGCTTCTGCTCGGCCTCATCCAGCCCGGCCGGGACCCTCCCGCCCGAGGCGTTTCTGTGTCCGCCCCCGCCGAAGAGCACCGCAATGGAGCGGACGTCCACGTCACCCCAGGAGCGGAGACTGAACTTG
>CAZUBS010000302.1:0-3248 GCA_964618595.1 uncultured Desulfohalobiaceae bacterium | reverse complement strand
GAGAGAGTTTTTGTGCGCGGGCCGCACGCATGCCGGGTCGGTCGGGCCAAAGGGCACGACGAGTGGCTTGTCCAGGCTGGATGCCAGGTGGCTGACCCCGGAGTCGATGCCGACCACCAGCCGGGCGTTTTGCAGGACCACGCACAACTCCTTGAGGTCCACCTTCCCGGTCAGGTTGAGTATCTCTGAGCGTTGCAACCCCTTGGCCAGGGTCAGCTCCTCGATGCCCTGATTGGCCGGGATATCAGCAGGGGCGCCGACAAGGACGGGGAGCAGGCCCTGGTCCCGGGCCAGCCGAAACATCACATCGGCAAACTTTTCGTCCCCCCAGGTTTTTGTCTGCCTCCGGCCCGAGGCGCAGGGCGCAAAAACAGCGAAACGCTCGGGGAGGTCGCCGCTGTATGTCCAGCTTTGACAGGAGAGAAGGCCCACGTAGTCGTCCGTGACAACAGGAATGCCCAGCTTGTGCAGCAGGGAGCGGTTGTTGACCCACCCGGGGTGCCCCTTGGTCCTGGCCGTGACATCCAGGGCGAGATCCCAGAAGGGGCGGGAAAAGCCGGCCTTCACGCCGGCCCTGCTCAGGGTTGCCAGGCCCAGGGCTTCCTCGGAGCGGGGCAGGGCGATGAGCAGGTCATAGCGGTTGTTTCTGAGGGTGCGCAGCAGCTCCAGCTTGCTCCGCAGTCCGGCCCGGCGCGGGATGACCGCGTCCACAAGGGGCGAGTCGTCCAACAATGCGGCCAGGTGGGGTTTGAGCACGGAGTGGACCCGTGCCCCGGGGAAATGCTCTTTGAGGGCCTTGAGAAGGGGAAGAGAAAAAACCAGGTCCCCGATCTGATTGAGGTGCAGGACACAGAGGCGGTCGGTGCTCATGACAGAGTATTCCTGCTGAACCGGCAGCCGCTACAAAAAGAAGTTGTGGTCTTTTCCGCCATGGTCGTCTTCGAGAGGATCGTCACTGTGGATCAGCTTTTCGATCCAGTGGTTGGTGTGGTTGTAGAAGCAGCCCACCTCGCTGCATTCCAACCGGGCATCGAAGGAATCCACCGAGGCAGCGAGGGAACCCACAGTGGCCAGGAAGCTCTCTTCTTCGGCATACCCGGTGCTCGGCCCAACCAGTGCCGACCCGACCCCCCTGAAAGCAGGACAGTGGAAGATCCCCGAGGGGGCCAGCACGGTGCGGAAATATTGCATGTGGCACGTCCCTGGCTGACTTTTCAGCTTGACGACCTCATTGTGCAGCAGGGCCTTCAGGTTGACACTCTCGGAAATGTGCAGGCTTTCCCTGGCCACACGCCCGGCCTCTTCGAGGTTGGACCTGATTGCTTCGCGAATGCGTTCCTCCGCGTCCCTGTCGGTCTCGTGGAGCAGGGACTCCTTCTGGCTGTGGGGCAGCCGGACAAGACACGGCTTGAAGGAGATGTAGTCGAACTCGTGCTCCAGGGCCAACTGCGCGGCTTCCGCCATCTCCGTGACATTGGGCTGCAGGCGGGAGCCGTTCAGGTAAACGCCGTCCCATACGATGACAAACGAATAGCCCAGGGAGAGATCAGGGTTGGCCTGCTTGATGTCGCGCGCCCTGCGCAGGATGTCCAACAGCCGCGTTTCAGTCCTGGGGCGGTGCGAGGCCTCGAATGTCTCCTGTCTGGCTGCATCGATGGACAGGCGGAGCCAGTCCTTTTCCTGCAGGCAGTGCGCCGCCTCACGGATGGGGCCGAGCCGTGTCCCGTTGGTCACGATCCCCACCTGAAGGCCCAGGGACTTCACAAACAGCAGGATCTCCGTGATGTCCCTGTGCAGGGTGGGCTCGCCGCCGCCGATGAGGATGACCGATCGCAGCCCCTTGCCGTGCAGGGTCTGGATGCTGCTTTTTATGTTTTTTGTGTCGAGCTGCTCCCCGGTGTTGATGATACCCGAATCGACGCAGTGGGGGCAGGCGAAGTTGCATGCCGTGGTCAGGTCGAGATTGACGGAGACCGGACTGAAGGTCGGCGGGGCGGAAGCGATCCCCTTGCGCAGCTTGCGGCGCAAGAGCACGTACTCCTTCAGCAGCGGGAAAATGGAAGGCTGGCAGAGCTTGGAGCTGAAATCATGTTGCGTGTCGCGCAAGGGTTGCATCGGCTCTTCTCCAAAAATATTCGCAATGATGGTACAGGTCCCGCAGCATGACCGTGGTGTCGAGGATGTGGCGGGGCCCTATGAGGGGCGGCCCGTCATCGGTGAGGGCGGACAGGAAATTCCTGACGGAGAGGTTCAGTGGATCGACGGGCGAGCACTGGGAGTCCCCCCGGCAGAGCCGGAGCGCGTAGCTCCCAGGCTCGATGGACCGGGTCACGATCCTGCCGTTGAACCCGAAGCGAAAGTCCCTCGGCTGCCGGGGGTTGTGGACAAGCTTCAGGGAGACCCCGCACTCCCCGGCGCCAGTATGATAGGTGAAGCAGAGCTCTGCCTCCCGTGATCCGGGATGCACCGTGACCCCGCCGACCGTTCCGGGCCCGAGAACCCGGTAGAGCATGCTCAGGGCATGGGGTGCGGCGTCCGGGACCATGGAAAGCCCCGTGCCGGGGGGTTGGGTGTACATGGAAAAGCTCGTGATGCCCTCCGGGCGCATCGTGCCGCAGAGCTTTTCGTACCAGGGCAGACAGAAGGGCCACTGCGAGTTCATGCAGGCCACCAGGCCCTTGCGTGCGGCACGGGCGAGCAACGCATCAACGAGGACGGAGACCTCCTGGTCGAGGGGCCACACAAAGGGCTTTTCGCAAAACAGATGCAGGCCGGCCTCGATGCTCTTGTGCAGGTAGTGCAGATGGGTTTCCTGGGGTGAAGCAATGACGATCGCGTCCGGATCTTCCCTGCGGATCATTGCCTCGAAGGAGGTGTAGGCCCTGGCCTCGATCCCGAAGCAGGAAAGGCCCCGGGCGGCGCTTCGGGAGCTGTGAGTGGTCGTGCCAAGCACTGCAACCACGCAAGACCCGTTCAAATGGAAATATTTCGATATGTAGCGCCCGATGCCGTTGTTCTGTTTTCCAGCACCGACTACCGCCACCTTCACAGGTGCTATTTTTTTAGTTTTTGTCATAAATCCCGGTACTTTATCTCAAAAAAGGAACGACCTGTTCCTGAAGGGCAGGGCGGCGGTTCGTAGAAGCAAAAGGCGGCATTCCTGGTAATCCGGAATGTCTGGAAAGTCAAAACGGAGCGGGCGGGATGGGGCCCCTGTCCCAGGTTTGGGGCTTAAAGCTTTGGCAGCT
>CAZUBS010000301.1:0-3264 GCA_964618595.1 uncultured Desulfohalobiaceae bacterium | reverse complement strand
CCTACACCCAGCCTCCAGCCTCGAACATCTTCTCTTGCTTCAAGCTTCCAGCTTCGAGCTTCCAACTTCCAGCTCTACTCTTGCTTCCAGCTTCGAGCTTCCAGCTTCCACCTTCCAGCCCGTCTTCCTCCCCCATCTTCTTGATTCTTCCCCCTCGTTGGTCGACATTTATTTTGAAATTTTAAGCAATTTGAAGAAATTCAAAAATCACCCTGTTGAAAACGTGTTCCACAGGTGTCGATTCTTTCTGGCATGTTGCCCGAGAGTACCCGGACAGCCCCGATTTGAAGGAGGGGCCTGCTGACACCGAAATGACAAATACTTTCAATATTTAGTTTTAAATCAATATGTTATGCTGTAGAAAACAATGCTGTAACATGTGGCTTCTTTGAGTCATTCATGTCTTGAGGTCCTGTCCGTCCCGGCAGTAGTGTCCGTCCCCATGGAAACAACGTGGTCAAAAATCCAGGAAAATCTGGAAAAAATTCTCAAACCCGGAATCTTTCAGGTCTGGATCAAGCCGCTCCAGGGGGAGTTTCGGGACGACTGCCTGTTCCTCAGGGCCCCGAACGAGTTTGTCGCCTCCTGGGTCAGGGACCGCCTCATGGACGTCATCGAGAAGGTAGCCTGCGAGGCCCTGGGAACTGAGCCCGAGATTTGTCTGAGCACCTCCAACGGGGGCTCCACCAGACCCCAGACCCCGGTCATTCCGTCCACACCCAGTCCGGCAGCCGCCCTGCCCCTGGACTATGTCTACAAGCCCTCCTCCTTCAGCAACTGGCGTTTCTCCTTTGACGACTTCCTGGTGGGGCCGTGCAACCAGCTGGCCTATGTGGCCTGCACCAGCCTGTGCCAGGAGACCATGCCGGCCGACTCGGTCTTCCTCTGCTCCGGCCCCGGGCTGGGCAAGACCCACCTCATCCAGGCCATCGGCAACTTCTACTGCGGCCGGAACGCCTCCCGGCCCATCCGCGTGGGCTACGTTTCCAGCGAGGAGTTCACCAACCAGATGATCACGGCCATCAAGGCCCGGGAGCTGGACACCTTCAAGGCCCGCTACCGCGACTCCATCGACATCCTGCTGCTGGAGGACGTGCATTTTTTCCAGGGCAAGGAAAAGACGCAGGAGGAGCTGCTCTCGACCATCAAGTCCCTGGAGTCCAACGGCAAGAAGGTGGTCTTTACCTGTTCCTTCCTGCCCAAGGAGCTGGTCAAGCTGGACAGCCAGCTGGCCTCCTACTTCAGCTCGGGCTTTTTGGCCACCATCCAGAAACCCGATTACGCATTCCGGCTGGAAATCGTCCAGGCCAAGGCCCGGCGGTTCCAGATC
The DNA here is from genome assembly GCA_964618595.1 of uncultured Desulfohalobiaceae bacterium. GTDB lineage: Bacteria > Desulfobacterota > Desulfovibrionia > Desulfovibrionales > CAZUBS01 > CAZUBS01. The sequence goes on along the minus strand of CAZUBS010000301.1, from coordinate 1,934 downwards.
GACATCCCAAAGGACGTGGGCGCCTATGTGGCCAAGAACATCAGCTCCGACATCAGGCAGCTGGAGAGCTGCCTGAAAAACATGGCCCTCAAGGCCAGGCTCCTCAATCAGGGCATCACCATGGACATCGCCAGGGACACCCTCTCCAACTACGCCAGGGAAATCCTTTCCCCCGACATCGAGGCCATCACCACCTTTGTCAGCCACAACTTCGACATCCCCTATGAGCGACTGCGCTCCCGCAGCCGCAAGCGCAACGTGGTCCTGGCACGCAACACCGCCTTCTACCTGGCCCGTCAGCACACCGACCTGTCCCTCAAGGACATCGGGCAGCGCTTCAACCGCCGCCACTCCACCGTGCTCAAGGGCATCACCAACGTGGAGCGGGAGATCGTACGCCAGACCAGCCTGGGCCGGCAGCTGACCAGCCTGATGGAGCGGATGGAGCTGGGCTGAGGGTATAACAAGCCGTTGAAAAATCCCCGCTGGCCAGCCCTCCGTAGCCTTGTGCGAAGGGGGGACTTCGTTGCTTCAGCAGCAGATTTTTCAACCGACTGCTTTCCGGATCAGTTCTCCCGTCAGCCTGAGACGTTGCCGTTGATTGACAGGACAATGGTAATTGTCATTCGCTTTCCCTCAGCGTATAATTCATCCAACAGATAACCGCAGCAGGACCCGGATGCTTTTTGACTCAGGACAGGAAGCCTCCTTGTCCCGAAATATTGCTTAAAGGACTTGCGCCTAAGCCCTGCTGCCACTGTCCTTCCTGCCCCACCTGGTTTCCGGGTGCACCATGCCGTGCACCCTGGTTGTAATTTCGGGCAGGTCCTGGCGGCACAACGTGCCCCATGCACACCCCGACAACCGGGCGACAATGATCCGTTCCAGACTGTTCAGAAAAGCTCTGCTGCTGACCATCCTCCTGCTTGGGATCGTCTGCGCCCTTATTGCGGCTGCTGCCGTCTGGATGGCCGTCTCGCAGCACGAAAACGAGCTCATGAACCGGGCCGCAGTCATCTCCGAGGCGGTCATCAGCTCACGTCCGGAGTTGTTTGCAAGCCTGGAGAGCGCCGCCATCAAGCCCCTGATCGAGCAGCTTCCATCCATGGAAGGGGTCCGGTATGCTTTTGTGGCCTCACCTCGAGGGCAGGTCATTGCCCACACGTTTCCCTCTGCCTTTCCTGTTGTGCTGCAGGACCATGTCGCCACTGCCCTTCCTCTGCAGCAGGGGCAATCCGGCCGGCCGGTCGCACGGGAGGTTTCCCTGGACGGTTTCGGCCGGGTCCTGAATGTGACCACTCCCGTCCTGGACGGGAGCGCAGGCACTCTCAGCATCGGCATGGATCCGGCCATGCCGCTCACTGCCATCCAAAGCCCGGTGAGCACCATCCTGCTCGTGGCCCTGGCCGCTTTCCTGTGCAGCTCCCTGAGCGTTTGGCTGTACATCAGGCGCATTGCCAGACCCTTTGACGGTCTGACCCGATACGCGGATCAGCTCGCCAACCACCACTCCAGGACCCCACTGGAGGTCAGCCCCCCGGATGAGCTCGGTGACCTGGCCCTGACCATGGAAAACTTGGGCCGGCGGATAGACCAGCTGGTTTCAAGCCGAACCGGGGAGATCGAGGCCGCCACCCGGGATCTCCAGGAAGCTTTGTCCTACCTGACCGTGGTCCTGGACACCCTGGGGGAGGGCCTGTTGGTGAGCTCGGACCGCGGCAGGGTCATCCTGTACAACCCCGCCCTGGAAAGGATGCTCGGCCGGGAGGGTGTGGACCTGACCGGACGCCTGGTCGAAGACGTCGTCGGCCACGACCTGGACACCCTGGTTCGGCAGTCGATCCATAGCAGACCGCCCCGGAACCGTGCAGGCCAAAACCACCGCTTCGTTCGACTGGAGCTCGAGCTGCCCGGTTCCGGTGCCGGCAGCTTTC
>CAZUBS010000300.1:0-3305 GCA_964618595.1 uncultured Desulfohalobiaceae bacterium | reverse complement strand
AACCAAGGCTGTCAGGGTGTCGCGCTGCAGGGTGACCCTGGGCAGGCGGAGCCTGTGCAGTGAGGAAACCGCGATCGCCATTCCAATGGTGTCCGGGTCCTTTCCCAGGATCAGGTCCGCGGCCAGGGGGGCAAACAGGTCGCGGCCGTGAAAGGTGGCGCTGACAGGACCGGGCGGCTGTGAAGCGGTCATGTCCCAGGCCCGGAATGCCTGCCCCCGTTCAAGAACCAGGGTCAGCAGCCCGTTGTCCGGGGCCAGGACGCGTTGCTGCCCCTGCTGCAGCAGGACGATTTTCCTCTTTGTCCCCACCCCGGGATCGACCACGCAAAGGCACAGGCTGTTTCCTGGCAGATGGGGAAAGCTGGCCGACAGGAAGAAGGAGGCCTGGAGGACGTCCTGGGGCCGAACGCCGTGGGAGATGTCCACCAGCTCGGTGCCCGGGGCCTTGCCAAGCAGTGCTGCCTTCATCTGTCCCACATAGGGATCGTCCAGGCCGAAGTCGGTCAGCAGGGCCACCAGGGGGGCCATGTCAGTACACCTTGCGTCGGGAGAACCCGGTCCCGAAGACGTTCCAGGTGTTGCCGAAGATGGTGAAAGCCTTGGGATCGAGCGTGTAGATGAGCTCCTCCAGCCGTTTGACCTGAAAGTTGTCCACCACGGTGAGGATGATCTCCCTGTCCGTGCCCGAGTAAGCGCCGCGTGACTGCAGCAGGGTGACCCCCCGGTTGACCGTGCCCTGGATGGCGCTGGTGATCTCCTCCACCTTGTCGGTAATGATCAGGACCATTTTGCGCTGGTTGAACATGCTCAAAAAGTAGTCGGTGACCATGCCGATGATGAAGACCATGGCCAGGGAGTAGAGCACCGGCTCCAGATCGAGGAAGAACAGGCTGACCAGAAAGAGCAGGGAGTTGAAGTAGAAGAAGACCTGGCCGATGCGCAGGTTGAAGCGCTGGTTGAGGTAGATGGCGATGATGTCCATCCCCCCCAGGGACCCGATGGAGCGCAGGGCGATTCCGGCCCCGGCGCCCATGAGCGTGCCCCCGGCCAGGGCGGCCAGGAGGGGGTCCTGGATGGGGACTGAAAAGCGGAACAGGCTCAGGGACAGGGTGAAGACCAGCGTGCCGTACAGGCTGTAGAGAAAAAAACGTCGGCTTATGCTGAGCCAGCCGAGCAGGAAGACCGGGAGGTTGATCAGCAGGAACCAGGGGCCGGGCCCCATCCACCCCAGGGTGTAGTGGAGAAGCAGCCCCACGCCCGCCAGCCCTCCGGAGATGAATCCCTGGGGAAGGGCGATGGTCTTCAGCCCGAAGGCGAAGAACAGGCTGCCCAGGGTGAGCAGCATCAGGTTCCAGGCCACCGAGTAGGTCAGGTCCTTGAAGCGGGGTGCGGTGAACATGGTGCCCTCGGGTCTGGTGTGTCTGTAAAGCAGGCGAAACAAGGTGTGTATAAAGGCAGGGGTGCCCTTTTGCCAAGGGTTATCGTGGGGTGAGCGGTCGGAAAGAGCGCAAACAACTGAGTGTGCAGCAATCGAATAAATTACCCATTTCGCGTATTGCGTGAAATGGGTAATTTAGGGGAAAAGTTCGGGGAAGGGCCTTCGTTGCAGGTCACGGCAAAGGTGGGTAGTCTTGCATTATCTGCGGGCCGGGGTTGATTGGTCATGCCCGGGGATCACTTTTGCAACAGACCTGATTACACCAGACTCGTTTGAGCAGACAGGGACACGCGATGAACCCCTTCTACATCTTCATCACCCTGGTGGCCGGGGCCCTGGCCCCCACCCAGGCCGGCATCAATGCCGAGCTGAGCACCTACCTGCGCTCCACCATCCTCGCGGCACTGGTCTCCTTTGCCGTGGGCACGGCGGCGCTGCTTGCCTATGCCTTTCTGATCCGCACCGGCTGGCCCCCGGCCTCCGCCCTGGCCCGGGCTCCCTGGTGGGCCTGGACCGGCGGGTTCTGCGGCGCCTTCCTGGTGGCGGCCACCGTGGCCGCGGCACCCCGTCTGGGAGCGGCCAGCATGATTGGTTTTTTCATCGCCGGTCAGATGCTGGCCTCGTTGCTCCTGGACCATTACGGGGTGGTCGGTTTCGAGGTCCGCGCCCTGACCCCGGTGCGTGTCCTGGGAGCGGTCCTGCTGGTTGCGGGGGTGGTGCTGATACGCAAGTTCTGAGCTGGTGATGCGGTCATGCCCGGCAGGATTGACCGCCGTGAGCACAAAGTGGATCGGGCGGCAGGACCGGAGTTGACAGGGTTGGGTTTGAAAACAAGAGTGGCTGCAGAATGGGGAGATCGAACAGCTTCAGCATCCAGCGGACACTCTTTCGGGCCTCAACAGACCGGACATGATACAGCACAAGCGCTCCACAGCCCTGGAACTCGGCAAATACCTCGCAGTCCTGCTCCTGCTGGCCGGGCTGGCTGTCAGGGGGGCGGGCCAGCTCGGGTACAACTGGCAGTGGTTCCGGGTCCCCAGGTATCTGTTCCGGTTTGAGGACGGCCATTTCACGGCCGGGTTGCTGCTGCAGGGGCTGCTGGTGACCTTTCAGATCACCTGCGTCAGCCTGGTGCTCGCGGTGCTGTTCGGCCTGACAGCGGCCCTGCTGCGCCTGTCCCATTCCATAGTGGCCCGGGCCCTGGCCCGGTGTTACCTGGAGGTCATCCGCAACACCCCCCTGCTCATCCAGCTGCTGTTCGTCTACTTCGTGCTCTCCCCCATCTTCGACATCAGCCGCTTTGCCTCGGCCGTTCTGGCCCTGAGCCTCTTCGAGGGTGCGTACGTCTCTGAAATATTCCGGGCGGGCATCGTCTCCATCCACCAGGGGCAGCGCGACGCGGCCTTCAGCCTGGGTCTTTCCCCCTACGACACCTATCGCCACGTCATCCTGCCCCAGGCCATCCGGCGCATCCTTCCGCCCCTGACCGGGCAGGCCGTTTCCCTGATCAAGGACTCGGCCCTGGTCAGCGTCATCGCCATCTACGACCTGACCATGCAGGGGCAGGCCATTGTGGCCGAGACCTTCCTGACCTTTGAGATCTGGTTCGCCGTGGCCGCCATCTACCTGTGCCTGAACCTGACCCTGTCCCTCCTGGTGCACGCCATGGAGGGCAGGCTCACGCTGGAAACCTGACAGAGCGGGTCACCATAAGCGACACCATAACTGCAATAGACATCGCGGAGACGGTGAACCAGACCTTCCCCAACCTGGTCAAAGCCCTGGAGGATTTCTCCCTGACCGGGGACAAGCGGGAGCTGGTGGTGGTCGTCGGGTGCCCCGGTCCCGGCAGGTCGATTCTGCGTCG
>CAZUBS010000299.1:0-3308 GCA_964618595.1 uncultured Desulfohalobiaceae bacterium | reverse complement strand
AGGCAGCCGTGCCCCAGGTAGCGGGCGGCAATCCCCTGCACCATCCCGGCCGCGGCCTGCCCGAACTCCACTTCCTCGCGAACCCTTACCAGCCGGTGCCAGGGAATAAGACGCACTTGGGCGTAGGCTCCGGGCACGCCCGCATAGGCCACACGGTCGCCGGCCTGGAACTCCTTTACCCCTTCTCCCACCGCCTGAATCGTACCGGCGCCTTCCATGCCCGGCACCCCGGGCAGGGAGGACAAGGGATAGAGCCCGGTGCGGTGGTAGACGTCGATGAAGTTGAGCCCCACCGCCTCCTGCTTCAGCCGCACCTCCCCCGGACCAGGGTCCCCCGGATCGAACTCCTCCCAGCGCAGCTCGTCAGGTCCTCCGTACTCGTGCAGACGAATGGCGTATGGCATGGTGAGATCCTCCCCTTGTGCTCACAATGTGCAGATCGTTCATGCTAGCGACTTTTCGACTTTCTTGTCACGCCTTGTGGCGTGTTTGAGCTCGGTGGACAAAAGATGGGAGGGCGGTTCACGGAATCGGCTGAATATTTGAGGGATTTATGGGGATCTCTGCTGGCCGTCAGTGTATTGCAAGGCCACCACTGTGATGTCGTCGCGCTGCGGCAACCCCTGCGAGAAGAGGCGCACGTCCTGGATCAGGTCCCGGATGCAAAGTCGAGGGCTGCTCGTGCTGCAACCACTCAGGGTGCGCATCAAACGCTCCTCTGAATACTGCTCCCGCTTTTTGTTGAAGGCCTCGGTGATCCCGTCGGTGTACAGGACCAGGATCTGGCCCTTTGTCATGAACAGCCTGTGCCGGTTGAAGTCAGCATCCGGATCGATTCCCAGCACGATGTCGTTGCCGGTGACGGGCACTGACGGGCCGCAGGAAGGACCGACAACAACTGGTGGGTTGTGGCCCGCGCTGGTGTAGTGGACCAGACCCGTGTCCGTCTCCAGGATGGCGCAGAACAGGGTCACGAACATGTAGCTGTCATTGTTCCTGCCCAGCTCCTTGTTCACCTCCCTGCAAATGGCATCGGTCTGCCCGAGGTGCCTGGCGGTGATCTGCACCAGAGTCTTGGTCCGGCTCATGAGCAGGGAGGCCGGGACTCCCTTGCCGGACACATCGCCGATAACCACGCACAACCGGGTCGGCTCGAGCAGGAAGAAGTCGTACAGGTCCCCGCCCACCTGATGGGCAGACTCGAGAAAGGCGTGCAGCTCGAACTCCCTGCGATCGGGAAAGGGGGGCATTGCCCGGGGCACCATCCCCATCTGGATGGCATGGGCCGCCTGCAGCTCGCCCTCGAGCTTCTCCCGGGCCTCGGTGCTCTGCCGCAGGGCGGAAGACCTGGACCGTACCTGCCTTCGCAGGAGCAGCACCCCCGCGATCAGCAGCGCCAGCAAGGCCGCCGCACCGGCGACCACCCATTCCGGCCGCAGCCATCTCGGGAGGATCAGGGTTCGTATCCCTTCCAGCCAGTAGGTTCTGGACTGGTAGTAGACCGAGTTGGGATCGGCCTTCAGGGCCCTGAGGTGGCTGTCGATGGTCGCGAGCAGTGCCGGGTCGCCCTCCTTGGGTGCGGCAAAACGCAGCTCCACGGGGCTGAAGTTGATGGCTGTCGGCTCGATGTCGTACTCGTGCTCGTGAGCCTTCCCCAGGATGCGCGGCACCAGACCCGATTCGGCCCGCCCCTGGTCGACCATCTCCAGAACCTGCAGGTACTCCGGCACCTCCAGGTAGTCGGGGTGGACCTCGAGCATGTCCTCCACCTGCTTGAAGGTCTGGAAGTAGATGTCGTTGGAGACCACGGCCATTGTCGTGCCGGACAGGTCGATCATGGATTGGATGTCCGATCCCTGTCGCACGTAGACCTGGGCCCAGTTGGTCACGACCGCCTCCTGATTGAAGGCGAAACGCTCCTGCCTGGCCCCGGAAAAGCCTATGGCGGTCAGAAGGTCGATGATGCCCGCCTCCAGTCTGACCAGGCACTGGGACCAGGAGCCGGGAACGTACTCGATCGACCAGCCTTCCTGACCGGCAATGTGCTCCAGGATGTCGGCGTAGAGCCCTTTGACCCGCCCCGCGTCATCCACGAAGACCAGGGGCTTGTCCTGGTAGACGCCCACCCTGACCAGGGTCTGGCCCTCTGCAGCGGATACGGATGTCGCCAGCAGAAGCACTAGGGTCAGGAGCAGAACGGTTCTCGTGACCATACCCTCTTCGTCTCAAATCATCCGCCCGGGATCAAGCCATTTCCGGATTTGCCCTTGCATGTGCCGGCTGATGTGGGTGTGGGGGGCAGGAATGGTCGGGCTGGGAGCGTGGAAAAAAACAACAGGGGCCGTGGGAGAAAACGCAAAAACCGGGCTTACAGACAGCAAAAGGGCCATGGCCTGTACGGCCATGGCCCAAAAACGTTCATTGCAGCTAATCCCCCGACACACAACAACACCGTGACACTGCGGACAGGGCTTATCCGGGGCAGGCCCGAAAAAGCCGGCGTGCTGGGTGAAGCTACCAGCGTCCGCCGCCGCGACCTTCCCCGCGGCCACCGCCGCGCCCCTTGCCGCCGCCGCCGAAACCGCCCCTGCCTCCGCCGCCCCGGGGCTTGTCCTGGGCTTCATTGACTTTGAGGGCGCGCCCCTCGAACTCTTCCCCGTCCAGGGCCTGGATGGCAGCATCCGCACCTGCCTCGTCCATCTCCACGAAGCCAAACCCCCTGGGGCGCCCTGTCTCCCGGTCGGTGATGAGGGTGACGCTCTCTACTTCGCCGTGGGCGGCAAACAGGTCGCGGACCGAATCTTCCGAAGCGGAGAAAGGCAGGTTTCCGACATACAGCTTCTTGGTCATGATCACGTGCTCCGAGTGTGGCCTGTTCTGATCGCATCGAGTGGGGGCTGAGCACATGCTGAGGTCCACGATGAGACAAAACGTATGCCGTTGCAGAATTGCTCAAGTATATACTGAATCCCACCGGATGCAACTGCTGAAACCGCCCCGTGACAGACTTTATTTGTCTCCCCCAACTGCCGCTGCCTTTACATTCCACAGAAAGTGCGTACATAGGACCTGCCTCAGCGTGACCGGACTTGAGCCCTTCCCTGTCCAGCATCGGACGGGTCAGCCAATCTGCACAACGACAGACCAGCCGAACGCCTGAATCCGGAGCCCTTCTTTCCTGTCGATACAGCCGGTCAGAACACCGGCAACGCGGTCAGATGTCACGCCGGACCGCCCGCACAACTTCAAGCAACAGGATACTATTGTGAGCTTTGCTTCCTTTTCTTTGGATGCGACCCTTCTGGAAG
>CAZUBS010000298.1:0-3314 GCA_964618595.1 uncultured Desulfohalobiaceae bacterium | reverse complement strand
CATCGGGCTCAGGCAGCCCTTCCTGCACCAGGTCTGCCTGCAGGTCAGCAACGAGATGGGCGACGTCTACCCCGAGCTGACCACCAGCGCGGACTTCATGGTGCGCATGGTCCGGCAGGAGGAGGAGCGGTTCAGCGAGACCCTGGACAAGGGGCTTGAGATCCTGGCCCAGGAGCTTGAAAGCCTAGAGGCCGCGGGCAGGCGCACCGTGCCCGGCGACCTGGCCTTCAAGCTCTACGACACCTACGGCTTCCCCCTGGACATCGTCAACGACGTGGCCGAGAAGCAGGGCTTTGCCGTGGACGAGGAGGCTTACAACGAGCGCATGGCCACGCAGAAGCAGCGCTCCAGGGAGGCCTGGGCCGGCAGCGGCGAGATCGACCAGGGCTCGAGGTTTGCACCGCTGCTCAGCACGGGGGTGTCCAGCACCTTCGTGGGGTACGATGCGCTGTCCGCAACCAGCGACATCGTGGCCATGCTCGATGCCGGCGGGGAAAGCATCCAGGAGTGCGGCGCGGACAACGAGGCCTTCGTGGTCACGGCAAAGACCCCCTTCTACGGGGAGTCCGGTGGGCAGGTGGGCGACCGGGGCAGGCTGGTCACGCCCTCGGGCGCGGCCCGGGTCACGGAGACCCTGAAGCCCTCCGGCGGCCTGACCGTGCACCGGGTCACCGTCACCCAGGGGGCGGTGGCCGTGGGGGAGCAGGCCGAGCTCACCGTGGACGAGGGGCTGCGCGTGGCCACGGCCAGGAACCACACCTGCACCCACCTGCTGCACGCGGCCCTGCGCCGGGTCCTCGGCGACCACGTCAACCAGGCCGGGTCCCTGGTCGGTCCGGACAGGCTGCGCTTCGACTTCACGCACATCACCGGCCTGAGCCACGAGGAGCGGCAGGACGTGGAGGACGAGGTCAACCGGGCCATCCTGGCCGACATCGAGCTGACCTCGCGCAGCATGCCCATGGAGCAGGCCGTGGCCGAAGGGGCCGTGGCCCTTTTCGGCGAGAAGTACGCCGAGGAGGTCCGGGTGGTTTCGGTGCCCGGTGTCTCCAAGGAGCTGTGCGGGGGCACCCATCTGCGGGCCACGGGCCAGGCCGGGTGCTTCTGCATCCTGACGGAGTCGGCCGTGGCAGCGGGCGTGCGGCGGATCGAGGCGGCCACGGGGTGGCAGGCCCTGGAGTTCTTCAGGGGGCAGCGCCAGGAGCTGGCCCGGACCGCCGCCCTGCTCAAGGCGCAGCCAGGGGAGCTTTCAGAACGGGTCAGCGAGCTGCAGACCCAGCTCAGGCAGCTTGTCAAGGAGAACCAGGCCCTGGAGAACAGGCTCTCCTCGTCCCACGGCCGGGACCTGCTGCAGGAGGCCGAAAAGATCGAGGGGGTCACGGTCCTGGCCGCCAGGGTCGGGGCGCCCAACGTCAAGGCACTGCGCGACCTGATGGACGGGCTGCGCTCCAGGCTGGAATCCGGGGTCATCCTCCTGGCGGGGCAGCAGGAGGACAAGGTCATGCTCATCCTTTCGGTGAGCAAGGACCTGCACGACCATTTCACGGCCCCCTCCCTGATCAAGGGGGTTGCCGCCGAGGTGGGCGGCAGCGGGGGCGGGCGCCCCGACCTGGCCCAGGCCGGGGGCAGCGACCCCTCCGGAGTGGACAAGGCCCTGAAGCGCCTCAAAGAGCTGGTGGCAGAGGCCCTCCAGCGTTAATATCGTGACCGGCCGCAGGGGCTGAGCCGCGGGTCACCACAACCAGGGCCGGGAGAGCCAGGACATGGAATACACCATACTCAGGAAGCGCAGCCTCATCCCGGAGCGGGTCAGCGAGCTGGTGGTCAACGCCCCGCACATCGCGGCAAAGGCCAGGCCGGGCAACTTCGTCATCCTGCGCCTCTGCGAGGGCGGCGAGCGCATCCCCCTGACCATTGCCGACACGGACAAAGAGCGGGGCACCATCACCATCGTCTACCTGGTCCTGGGCAAGACCACCGCCCTGTTGGAGACCTTTGCCGAGGGGCAGGCCATCCTGGACGTGTGCGGCCCCCTGGGCAGGCCCACGGACATCCACAAGGTGGGCACGGTCATCTGCACCGGCGGGGGCACGGGCATCGCCGCCATGCACCACATTGCCAAGGGCCACCACCTGGCAGGCAACCGGGTGGTCTCGGTCATCGGATCCCGGAGCAAGGACCTGCTGCTCTTCCATGAAGAGCTCACGGCCATCAGCGACGAGGTCCTGGTGTCCACGGACGACGGGTCCTTCGGGCACAAGGGGCTGGTGACCGAGGTTTTGGAGCAGCGCATCCAAGAGGCCCGCGAGAACCGGGAGACCATCGGCGAGATCGTGGCCGTGGGCCCGGTGCCCATGATGCGGGCCGTGGCCAAGGTGACCGAGCCATACGGGATCAAGACCACGGTCAGCCTGAACTCCATCATGGTGGACGGCATCGGCATGTGCGGCGCCTGCAGGGTGACAGTAGGGGGCACGATCCGCTTCGCCTGCGTGGACGGACCCGAGTTCGACGCCCAGCAGGTGGATTTTGACGAGCTCCACCTCCGCCTGGGCACCTTCCGACCCCAGGAGGAGCTCTCCTACAACCAGTTCTGTCAGAGCCATGCCAAGCAAAAAGACTAGAAAGAAGCTCAAGCCGCGGATCGCAATGCCGGAGCAGCCGGCCTCGGAGCGCGTCGCCAACTTCAGCGAGGTGAACCTGGGCTACACCCCAGAGCAGGCCAGGGAGGAGGCCAGGCGCTGCCTGCAGTGCAAGACCCCCACCTGCCAGCAGGGCTGCCCCGTGGAAGTGGACTGCAAGGGCTTCATCCACTGCATTGCCCAGGACGACCTGGAAGGGGCCTTCAGGGTCCTCAAGAAGACCAACAGCCTGCCCGCGGTCTGCGGCCGGGTCTGCCCCCAGGAGAACCAGTGCGAGGGCAGCTGCAAGCTGCGCCCAACAGGCGAACCCATTGCCATCGGGCGGCTGGAGCGCTGGGCCGCGGACAACTTCTACGCCTCCGACGCCTGCCAGGCGCTGCTTGGCAAGGACGAGTGCGCCATGCTCCGCGATGACCTCAAGGTGGCGGCCATCGGGTCCGGACCGGCCAGCCTGACCCTGGCCGGGTACCTGACCGCCAGGGGCATCCCGGTCACGGTCTTCGAGGCCCTGCACGAGCCCGGGGGGGTCCTGGTCTACGGCATCCCCGAGTTCCGGCTGCCCAAGTCGATCGTCACCACCGAGGTTGAGACGGTCAAGGCCCAGGGGGCTGAGTTCCGGCTGAACTGGGTGGGAGGGACGACCATCGAGATACCGGAGCTTTTCGAACAGGG